>JAPPPC010000132.1 GCA_028817685.1 Rhodospirillaceae bacterium | reverse complement strand
TCCAAAAATAAGGTGTTAATTATTTGTACATAGATATTTTTTACACCAAAAATTGTGAGTTTGGTGGATTTAATTAATGCCCGTAAACTGCCGCCAAATTCATGGCGAAAGGGTTCTCATGGCAAAACTATTCATGGCGTGTTTTGCGCTTATGTGGAGCGTGGCCGCATTTGCAGGTGAAGCGGACGTCATTGCTGTCGAAGCGTGGAAGGACGGGGATGGGCGCTATTCGTTCGGGGTTACGGTGCGCCATGCCGACGAAGGCTGGAAGCACTATGCCGACGCCTGGGATGTGCTGGCGCCGGACGGGACCGTTCTCGGGACACGGACCTTGTATCATCCCCATGTGGACGAGCAGCCCTTTACGCGCTCCCTGTCAGGGGTCGAAGTGCCGCCGGGGCTCACGGAGGTGATCGTGCGAGCGCATGACAAGGTGCATGGGCATGGCGGCAAGGATTTTCGGGTCAAGTTGCCGTAGCGCGCGATGAATTGCTGAACGTTGCGGTTCGGGCAAAGAAAAACCCCCGCCGGCGTCACCGGCGGGGGCCCTTGTGTCGATCGCTTGATCAGACCGAGTAGTACATGTCGAACTCGACCGGGTGCGGGGTCATGTCGAGGCGTTGCACCTCTTCTCGCTTGAGCTCGATATAGGCATCGATCTGGTCGTCGCTCATCACGTCGCCGCGTTTTAGGAACTCGCGGTCCGCATCAAGCGAGTCCAGCGCTTGGCCGAGCGAGCTGGAGACGGTCGGGACGTCCGCCAACTCCTCTGGCGGCAGGTCGTACAGATCCTTGTCCATCGGGTCGCCCGGGTGGATCTTGTTCTCGATCCCGTCGATGCCGGCCATGAGCATCGCCGTGAACGCGTAATACGGGTTCGAGGCGGCGTCCGGGAAGCGGATCTCGATGCGCTTGCCGTTCGGGCTCGCAACGTGCGGCACACGGCAGGACGCGGAACGGTTCCGGGCCGAATAGGCGAGCAGCACCGGTGCTTCGAAGCCCGGAACGAGGCGCTTGTAGCTGTTCGTTGTCGAGTTGGTGAAGGCGTTGATGGCCCGGGCGTGCTTCATGATGCCGCCGACATAGTGCAGGCAGGTCTCCGACAGGTCGGCGTAAAGCGAGCCGGCGAAGGTGTTGGTGCCTTCCTTCCAGATCGATTGGTGCACGTGCATGCCGGAGCCGTTGTCCTCGACAACAGGTTTCGGCATGAAGGTTGCCGTCTTGCCGTAGCTGTGCGCGACCATGTGCGTCACGTATTTGTAGATCTGCATATTGTCGGCGCAGCGGAGCAGGGTGTCGAATTTGATGCCGAGTTCGTGCTGCGACGGGGCGACTTCATGGTGATGCTTCTCCATGGTCAGGCCCATCTGCGCCATGGTGGAGACGATCTCCGCGCGCAGATCATTGCCGGAATCGACCGGCGGAACCGGAAAATAGCCGCCTTTTGCCGCCGGGCGGTGGCCGATATTGCCGTCCTCGAAGCGCGTGCCGGAATTGTACGGGCCCTCGTCGGAATCAAGTTCGTAAAACGTGCTGTTCATCGACACGTTGAAGCGGACATCGTCGAAAATGAAGAACTCTGCTTCAGGCCCGAAGAATGCCGTATCGCCGATGCCGCTGGATTTCAGGAAAGCTTCTGCGCGCTTCGCGGTCGAGCGGGGATCGCGCGTGTAGGGCTGGCCGGACAGCGGCTCGTAAATATCGCAATAGATAATGAGCATCGGTTGCGCGGCGAACGGGTCCATCACCGCCGTCGACAGGTCCGGCATCAACGTCATGTCAGACTCATTGATTGATCGCCAGCCGGCAATCGAAGACCCGTCAAACATGACGCCATCGGTGAACGCGTCTTCGTCCATCATCTCCGCGCACATGGACAGATGCTGCCACTTGCCGCGCGGATCGGTGAAACGGAGATCGACGAATTTGACGTCGTTCTCTTTGATCATGCTGAGAATTGTAGGTATGTCGGACATTGTCGTTTTCCTGTCGTTATCAAAATTTCTGGATGTTGATCTTTTGCGCCCGTTGGCAGAGCGCGGCCGCGGTCATGGGAAATGGCTAGACCGCTTCCGCGCCGCGTTCCCCGGTTCGAATCCGGATCGCTTCCTGTACCTCGGAAACGAATATCTTGCCGTCGCCGATGCGACCTGTCTTCGCCGCCGCCTGAATCGCTTCAACGGCGCGTTCGGCCAGAGAATCCTCCACGACGACTTCGAGTTTCACCTTGGGTAGGAAATCCACGACGTACTCTGCGCCGCGATAAAGTTCGGTATGGCCCTTTTGGCGACCGAACCCTTTGGCTTCCGTAACGGTGATACCC
>JAPPPC010000193.1 GCA_028817685.1 Rhodospirillaceae bacterium | reverse complement strand
CCATGAGGCTCAGACCGTCATCGACGTCTCCCAACACCGCTTCGGCAGCGACGTTGCTGAATGTCAGCTCCGAGGCGCGCAGGCCGTCGACTGTCGGATAATCACGGCTCGAAAGGCCGTCCGCGCCGGCATCCACGAGGAATACGGTGATCCCTTTCTCGTCGCGCGAGCCGCCGCTGGTACGCGCGGAAACGATGATCTTGTCCGCCGACGCGGCGTGGAAAACCACCCCTTTCTCACCATTCAGCACATAGCCGTCACCGCTCTTTTCCGCTTTGAACTCAACATCGTGCAGATCGTAGCGGGCCTGCTTCTCGGCGTAAGCGAAGGCCAACTTCAGCTTGCCTTCCGCCAGTTTCGGCAGCAGGTCCTGCTTGACCGCTTCTTCACCGCCATGGATGAGGAAGTTGCCGCCCACCACCACGCTAGCGAAATAAGGCTCAACCACCAAACCGCGGCCGAATGCCTCCATCACCACCATGGTCTCGACAGCGCCACCGCCGTAACCCCCATATTCCTCCGGCAGCGAGGCCCCCAGCCAGCCAAGCTCTGCCATCTTGGCCCAATTGTCCTCGCTGTACCCTTCGGCGGAGGCGACCAGTGTGCGCCTTTTGTCGAGTTCGTACTCCTCGCGGACGAAACGGTCGACGCTATCCTTGAGCAGTTGCTGTTCTTCGCTGAGTGAAAAATCCATGTGTAACTTCCGCGTTCGAGGGTGAATTAGAGGCCAAGAACCATCTTGGCGATGATGTTCTTCTGAATTTCGTTGCTGCCGCCATAGATCGAGGTCTTACGCTGGTTGAAGTAGGTGGGCGCCATGCCCGGCGCCTCCGCGAATCCGACCGGATCCTCGTTCCAACCATACTCCATGGCTTCCGGCAAATAGGGGCTGGCGTAGTAGCCCATCGCCTGCATCAACAGTTCGGAGATGCGCTGCTGCAGTTCCGTACCCCGCAACTTCAGCATGCTGACTTCCGCACCGATCGGCGCCCCCGTGGCCGCCGTCATCAGATAGCGCAGATCCGTGTACTCCAACGCCTGCAGCTCAATTTCGACCTTTGCGATATCGCGCTTGAAGTCATGATCTTCGATCAAGGGCCGCCCCCCAGCACTGACGCCGGAAGCGATCTTCTTTAACCGCTCGACCTTGGCCTTTGAACCGCTGATCCCCGCCGTGCCGCCGCGCTCGTGACCGAGTAGATATTTCGCATAGGTCCAGCCCTTGTTCTCCTCGCCGACCCGGTCTTCGATCGGCACTTTCACGTCTGTCAGATGGACCATGTTTACCTCATGGCTGCCATCGATCGTGATGATCGGCTTTACCTCGACCCCGGGCTGATCCATGGGAATCAGCAGGAACGAAATGCCCTCCTGCCGCTTGCCCTCATTGCTGGTCCGGACCAGGCAGAAAATCATGTCCGCCCAATGTGCCAAGGTTGTCCAGGTCTTGGTACCGTTCACCAGATAGTGGTCGCCCTTGAGCTCGGCCTTGCATTGCAGCGAGGCCAGGTCCGACCCGGAACCGGGCTCTGAGTAACCTTGGCACCACCAATCCTGATTGTTGAGGATCCGCGGCAGGTACTTTGCCTTCTGCTCATCCGTACCGAAGGTGTAGATCACCGGTCCGACCATCTTGGCGCCGAAGGCGATGACCCGCGGCGCTCCCGCGCGGCCGCATTCCTCGTCGAAGATATAGCGTTCGACGACAGACCATTCGCAGCCGCCATACTCCTTGGGCCAGGCCGGCGCGATCCAGCCCTTTTCAGCGAGGATATCCTGCCACCGGATATGGTCGTCACGGTCGAGCCGCAGACCATTCTTCATCTTTTCCTGAATGTCCGCCGGCAGCTTCTCTTCCAGGAAACTTCGCACCATCTGCTGGAATGCGAGGTGTTCACCGGAAAATTCCAGGTTCATAATCGGCTCCCTGTGTATAAACGCCCTTGGAGGCGCCGCCGCGCGCGGCAATTTGGTAATCCGAGTATGACGATTGAGACGGGCTAATCAACCATCTCAAAGAGGGATAGCACGATGAGTTACGAGTCCCCGTATAAGGGGCTGAAGGTGGTCGATTTGAGCCAGGGCGTTGCCGGCCCCTATGTGGGCATGCTGCTGGCACAATATGGCGCCGACGTGGTGAAGGTCGAGCCGTTGGGCGGCGATTGGTCCCGCAGCATCAGCAAACGCTATGAGGATCATTCCGCCTTCTCCGTGCCGGCGAATTTGGGCAAGCGCAGCCTCGCGCTTGACGTCAAATCGCCGGAAGGCATCGAGATCATGCACGATTTGCTGGTCGACGCCGATGTCTTCATCGAAGGGTTCCGGCC
>JAPPPC010000828.1 GCA_028817685.1 Rhodospirillaceae bacterium | reverse complement strand
GTCATAGCCCAGGGTGCGCAGTGCGTCGGGGACGGTCCGGTTGATGATCTTGAAGTAGCCGCCGCCGGCCAGCTTCTTGAACTTGACCAGGGCGAAGTCCGGCTCGATTCCGGTCGTATCGCAGTCCATGACCAGCCCGATGGTGCCCGTCGGGGCGATGACCGTGGTCTGCGCGTTGCGGAAGCCGTGTTTTTCGCCGAGTTCCAGCGCGCGGTCCCAGGATTTGGCGGCCGCGGCGGCGAGCGCCGGTTCCGGGCAGGTGCCGTGGTCGAGAGGCGTCGGCGTAACGCTCAATCCCTCGTAACCGTCATCGTGTCCGTGCGCGGCCCGGCGATGGTTGCGAATGACGCGCAGCATCGGTTCTGCATTCTGGTCGTATTCCGGGAAGGCGCCGAGCTCTTCGGCCATTTCCGCCGACGTGGCGTAGGCGACGCCTGTCATCAACGCGGTGATCGCGCCGCACAGGGCGCGGCCCTGATCGCTGTCATAGGGCAGGCCGGACCCCATCAGCAAACCGCCGATATTGGCGTAACCGAGACCCAGGGTACGGTAGTCGTAGGACCGTTGCGCGATTTCCTTGGAGGGGAACTGTGCCATCAGCACGGCGATTTCCAAGGTGATCGTCCACAGCCGCACCGCGTGCTCGAACATCGGGATATCGATGCCGCCTTGCTCTCCCTGGAGCGCCATCAGATTGAGCGAGGCCAGGTTGCATGCCGTGTCGTCGAGGAACATGTACTCCGAGCACGGGTTCGAGGCGTTGATGCGGCCGGAATTCGGGCAGGTGTGCCATTCGTTGATCGTGGTGTCGAATTGCAGACCCGGGTCGGCGGAAGACCAGGCGGCGTAGGAAATCTGGTCCCACAAATCTTTGGCGCGGACGGTCTTCGCCACTTCGCCGTTCTTGCGGTTGACCAGGTCCCAATCCTTGTCGTCACGGACAGCAGCCAAAAAGTCGTTTGTGACGCGGACCGAATTGTTGGAGTTCTGTCCGGATACCGTCAGATAGGCGTCGGAATCCCAATCCGTGTCGTAGGTCTCGAACTCGACGGTGGTGTAACCCTGACGCGCGAACTGGATGATCCGCTGGATGTAGTTCTCCGACACATCGTGCTTGCGCGCCGCCAGGATTGCCTTTTTCAGCGCCTTGTTCTTCTTCGGGTCGAAGCGGGAATCGTCCTCGCCCTCCTGGCAGGCGTCCATGACTGCGCCCAGGCAGCGATTGTTGATGCGCGAGCCGGTCACCAGGGCTGCGACCTTGTGCTCTTCGATCATCTTCCAGTTGATGTAATCCTCGATATCCGGATGGTCGATATCGACGATGACCATCTTGGCGGCGCGCCGCGTGGTGCCGCCGGATTTGATTGCGCCGGCCGCCCGGTCGCCGATCTTGAGGAAGCTCATCAGGCCGGAGGATTTGCCGCCGCCGGACAGCGGTTCGCCCTCGGCGCGGATGCTGGAGAAGTTGCTGCCGGTGCCGGAGCCGTATTTGAACAGGCGGGCTTCGCGGACCCACAGATCCATGATGCCGCCTTCGTTGACCAGATCATCGTCGACGGACTGGATGAAGCAGGCGTGCGGTTGCGGATGTTCGTATGCGGACTTGGCCCGGGTCAGCTCACCGGTCTCGAAATCGACGAAGTGATGACCTTGCGCCGGGCCGTCGATGCCATAGGCCCAATGCAGGCCCGTGTTGAACCATTGCGGTGAATTCGGTGCCGACACCTGGCGGGCCAGCATGTGCCGCATCTCGTCGAAATAGGCCTGGGCGTCGGCTTCACCGTCGAAATAGCCGCCCTTCCAGCCCCAATAGGCCCAGGTGCCGGCGATCCGGTCGAAGACCTGCGTACCGCTCATCTCGCCGCCGTAGCGCTCTTCTTCCGGCAGTTCGGCCAGCGCGTCCTCGTCGGGGACGCTGCGCCACAGCCAGGACGGGACGCTGTTCTCTTCGACCTTCTTCAGCCGCGCCGGAACACCGGCCTTGCGAAAGTATTTTTGCGCCAGCACGTCGCAGGCGACCTGGCTCCAGCTCGCGGGGACGTCGATATCTTCGAGACGGAACACGATGGAGCCGTCAGGGTTGCGAATTTCACTGGTCGTCTTCCGGAATTCGATTCCGGTGTAAGCGGATTGTCCTTCGACAGTGAATCGACGTTCGATGCGCATTTATGCTCTTCCCCGGCCTTGAAATTAATTGTTGCCTTCTTTTGGGCCGGTCGTCGCAAATCGGTCTGCCTGCCGTCGACCTCCCCCACCTTGTCCCGATGCCCAGTACCGCAGCATTTGCGGGGTTTTCCCCGATTCGCGACACCACATATATGGGACAGTCT
>JAPPPC010000564.1 GCA_028817685.1 Rhodospirillaceae bacterium | reverse complement strand
CCTGGATTTCCAGCCCGACGACATAGGCGTCCAGGATCGCATGCCCCGTCACGCCTTCCGCCTCCGCCAGTGCCAGCAGCGCCGGAACCATGACGGCAGAGGAATGCCCGGAAACCGGCGAGAAACTGTCATCGAAATCGAGGACATGCGCTGCCGTGCCGTTGGCGAGCGCAGCCCAGGGCGCGGCGAGTTTTTCGCTTTGGCCGACAACCGTAGCCGGACCGTTGCCCCACAGCGCCACGGCGCGACGCACGCGTTTCGCCGCCTGATCCGGCGCGCCTGCGATCATCACACCAATCGTGTCGAGGACCGCATTGCGCGCCTTATCCAGTGCGTTTTGATCGCTGATATCGGGCGTTTCGGCGGCCCAGGCGGCGATCTTTTGTGTGACGGTCATGCTTGAATTCCTCTCCATTCGACGGGGTTTCCGGGTAGTGCAGGAGCGGAAAAGCTTGCAAACGGGGCCGCAACTTCCCTTGCGGTTGCTGTCGCGGGTCTGGCAGGATTGCGCAACCATAGCCCACCGAGAGAACTCCAATGGATCAGGCTGACCTAAAACCTGTCGAAGGTACGCGTGTCTGGCGCGGCCCCGATCTCGCGCAACGGACCGATGACTGGACCTATCGGCTAAACGCCGATGATATCGCGGCTCTGGATGCCGCGGTTGCACAGATTGCCGCACAGGATTTGGACGTTCTCGAGATTACGCCCGACCGCTTTCCCCTTCCCGGTCTGGAAGACAGCCTGAAACGTATCGAGGACGACCTGCAGAACGGCCTGGGTTTCAAGGTCATCCGTGGTGTGCCGGTCGATCGCTACGACATTCGCGAGGCCGCGATCGCCTATTTCGGCATTGGATCGCATCTCGGCGAAGCGGTATCGCAGAACGCGCGCGGACATGCGCTGGGGCATGTCTGCAATTTGGGTTTCGATCCCACCTTGCCGACCGCGCGCGGCTACCAAAGCGCCAACAAGCTCAACTTCCATACCGATCCGACGGATCTGGTCGGGCTTATGTGCCTGCGCAAGGCGAAATCCGGCGGGCTGAGCAGCATCGTTTCCGCGGGCACCGTCTATAACGAGATGCTGAAGCAGCGGCCGGATTTGGTCCATGTGCTGACGCAAACGCTGTACCGCGACCGACGTGGCGAGATCCCTGAGGGCCGCAAGCCCTGGTACAGGTTACCGGTGTTCAATTTCCGCGATGGCCATCTCACGACGAATTATGTCCGCAGTACCATCGAGAAGGCGCAACGCTTTGACGACGTGCCCCGCCTGACGGATGTACAGCGGGAAGCCTTCGCGCTCATCGAAAGTATCGCTGCCGACCCGGCGCTCTACCTGAACATGGCGTTCGAGCCGGGCGATATCCAGCTGCTCAACAATCACTACATCCTGCATTCGCGTACGGCCTACGAGGATTACCCGGAACCGGAAAGACGGCGGCACCTGATGCGCCTATGGTTGGCAACGGAGGTTGGCCCTTCCCTCGCCGCGCCCTATTACGAGTTCATGGACAGGACGGAGTCGGGGCGGCCGAATGGCTATCTGATGCCAGGCGTTACCCTGACCGCGCCGCTGAACGTCGAGGATGGCGGCCCGGGTGCCAGCGAACAGCGTGTCGCGGCCTCCGAGCAGCGCGATCCGTTCGCGACCGATGTCCCAGTCGCCTGACATAGCGTTCAACCGATCGACACCGGTTCTGAGGTCGGCGGACTATCCGCGCTCGCGCGCGTTCTTCGCCGATCAGCTGGGCTTTGATGTGGTCGAGGAAGGGGGCGAGCCGCCGCGGTTCGGAATTTTCAAACGCGGCAAGGCATTTTTCTTTGTCGACGCCTGGCACGGCGGCCCTGTGCCCAGCCCTACCGTGTGGTCCGCCTATGTGCATGTCGCCGAACTGCAGGCACTGCATGACAGCTATGCTGCAGCCGGCGTGGAAATCTCCCGCCCGGTCGAGGAGACGGTGTACGGTATGCGCGAATTCGAAGTAACCGACCCGGAAGGAAATGTTATTTGCTTCGGCGAGGATATCGAACCAACACCCTGATGCGCCTACGGAGGATTACCTGGACGGTGCAACGGCAAGGAAGGACGCCATGACGACGATTGCTGACCTCTACAAGAACCGTTTCGGCCTGGACAGAGAAATTGGCCAAGGCATGAAGGCCGAAGGGACGGTCGCGGAAATCCTGAACCGACGCTCACTGCGCCGCTACACCGACGAGCCCGTGTCTGACGATCTTTTGGATGTGCTGCTCGCCTGTGCGCAATCCGCACCCGCCAAATCCGATTTGCAGCAATACTCGATTGTCGTCGTCACCGATCCAAAGG
>JAPPPC010000010.1 GCA_028817685.1 Rhodospirillaceae bacterium | reverse complement strand
GCCCTTACGAGTACGACCCGGTGTGGCAGCGCTGCCTCGATCTTGGTTTTTCACCCACATTTCATTCAAGCGGCCGCGGCCGGGCGTTCGGCCTGCGGAACTCCATTTCGAACTTCGTCTACAACCATATCGGCCATTTTGCCGCGGCCTCCGAGGCGGTTTGCAAGGCCCTGATCATGGGCGGCGTGACGCACCGGTTTCCCGCATTGCAGTTCGGCTTCCTGGAAGGCGGCGCTGGATGGGCCTGCCAGCTTTTCGCCGATCTGCTGGGTCATTGGGAAAAGCGCAATGTCGGCGCGCTGGACGATCTCGATCCGGATAAGATGGACGAAGCGGGATTGCTGGAAATTGCGCGGACCTATGCCAGTGAGGACTTCCTCGCTGTCATGGAGGAACGTGCCAAACGGAAATCCACGGTGCAGCGTGCCTCTGAGCCGCCCGAAGGGATCGACGAGTTCGCGGCCTGCGGCTTTACTTCAGCGGAAGAACTGGTCCGCCAGTTCGTCGACGGATTCTATTTCGGTTGCGAGGCGGACGACCCGATGAACGCCTGGGCATTCGCGCGGGACCACCTGCCGCATGGCGTGCAATTGAATACCCTGTTCGGTTCCGATATCGGTCACTTCGATGTTCGCGACATGGCCGGTGTGCTGACCGAGGCGCATGAGTTGGTTGATGACGGGCTGATCAGCGCTGACAACTTCCGTGACTTCGTCTTCGAGAACCCGGTGCGCTTTCTGAGCCGCAACAATCGTGGCTTCTTTTCCGGCACCGCGGTCGAAGCGGCGGTTGCGGCCTATTGGAAAGACGCTGAGGCCGTTTAGCGCCGCGTTACCTTCCGACGGCGCTTAGGAATTCCGAGCGGGTCGCCGGGTCTTCCCGGAAAGTCCCCAGCATGCAACTCGTCACCATGGCCACGCCGGGCTTGTTGACGCCGCGGGTCGTCATGCATTGATGCTGCGCCTCGATCACGACGCCGACCCCGATGGGCTGGAGCACGTCGTTGATGCTGTTCGCGATCTGCATCGTGAACCGCTCTTGAATTTGCAGGCGTTTGGCAAAGGCCTCGACGATACGTGCCAACTTGCTGATGCCCACGACCCGGGATTTCGGGATATAGGCAACATGGGCGACGCCGATTATGGGAACCATGTGATGTTCGCAGTGACTTTGGAAGTCGATGTCGCGCAGCAGCACCATCTCGTCATAGCCATCGGTTTCTTCGAAGGTACGCGAGAGCATGTCAATCGGATCCGCATCGTATCCGGCGAAGAACTCTTCATAGGCCCGGGCGACCCGATCCGGCGTGCCCAGCAGGCCCTCACGATCGGGATCGTCGCCGGCCCAGCGCAGCAATGTGCGAACCGCCGCTTCGGCCTCATCGCGAGAAGGTTTGGCCAGACTTGGCGTTGAAAGTTCGGCCTCGGCTTCCCGGCTGAGCCTTTCGGGCGATACGCAGGTGTTCATCGTTGCGGTCCTTGTTGCAGTTGCGTTGCAGCCCGAAGGATTCTCCCTTCGCAGCCCTCGAGGGCTATACGGCGGCGCGACGGAATTGGATCAGACTTCGTTCAACAAATTGGAGTTCCGTCGATCCAAGGCAGGCTGTGGTCCGTACAAACCGAAACAGCAATTGGGGAGCCGGATGGCGGAACTGACCGTATATTTTGACGGGTCGTGCCCTTTATGTGCGCGGGAGATCGCCTTCTATCGTCGTCGCCGCGGCGGAGACCGGTTGGATTGGGTCGACGTCAGCGATTTGCCGGATGGAGAGATCGCCGCCGGTCTTTCGAAATCCGCAGCGCTGGCGCGTTTTCATGTGAAAGAACAGGACGGTCGGATTTTGTCCGGCGGCTTGGCGTTTGCGCATCTTTGGTCCGCATTGCCGGCGCTGCGGCCTGTCGGGCGCCTGTTCAGGGTCCCGCCTTTGGCATGGCTCCTCGAGCTCGGCTATAGGCTGTTTCTCAGCCTGCGGCCTTTGATGCAAAAGCTTGCCGGTCCTAAAGAATGCGGATGCCCAAGCACAAACAAATGAGCGGCGAACCCGGTTAGGTTCGCCGCTCGGCTTTAGAGGTTGTGGTCCCCGATTAGGCGTGCTTGCGACGCCGATACAGACCCAGCCCGGCCAAGCCGAGTCCAAGAAGACCAAGTGTCCCCGGCTCCGGAACGTTGGTGCTGCCGCCATTGTTGTTGGAGGCCTCGCCGATATCGTCCAGCGCAACCGTTGCGAAGACATTGCTCGCTGTGTCGCAAGCATCTTTGCCCACGCCGGTCAGCGCTTCCACCGTCCCTTCGATCAGCGCGCTGCCGCTGGTGTTGTGCAGGATTTCGATA
>JAPPPC010000034.1 GCA_028817685.1 Rhodospirillaceae bacterium | reverse complement strand
CGAGCAAGCCGAAGCCAAACGGCGTTATCGGAAGCTGATGCGCAAGCGGCTGGAGCGCGAAGGCTACTAGAAACAGTAGCGTTTTCGCTGACGTGATGGCGCGTCCCAGGGTCACCCCAGGGGCGCGTTGTTGATTCACGGCGCAATTTTGAGAGGCTGGAATGGCGAAAAAACGAGTCGGCGACCCCTGGATGCCAGCGGCGGATTACAGCCGCACGCTGAAAGGGCTATCCCTGAATCTGCTCGTCGCGGATATCGATGCCTCGGTCGCCTTTGCAAAGACCGTACTCTTGGCCGATACCGTTTATGTCGATCCCGATTTTGCCGTCCTCACGCGCGATGGCGCGAGTTGGATTTTGCACGCCGATCACACCTATGACAGTCACCCGCTGGCCGGATTCGTCTCAGGTCAGGAAGGACGCGGCGCGGGTGCCGAGTTCCGTGTACATAACCTTGACCCGGATGAGGCGGAACAGCGCGCGCGGGAGGCCGGTTACACCGTCCTCGCGGGCGCGGCAGACAAAGGCCACGGGCTACGAGAAAACTATATTCTGGATCCCGACGGCTATTGCTGGGTTCCGGACGTCCCTGTATCCGGCTAACCGGATCGCGGGCTTATGTTTCCATACGCCCTTCTATGATGCTGGCGGTCCTCGCCAGCAAATCCTCTCGACCGGGCGCTGCGGCGATCTGAACACCGATCGGCAGCCCATCCATTAGACCGCAAGGTACCACCAAAGTCGGGATTCCCGTGAGTGCCCAGAGCGCCTGCATTGGCGACCAGCCGGTGTCGTCCTCGCGTATCGGGGCGACGCCTTCAATAGCAACGTCCAACAGGACGGTATTGCCCTCCAATTGATCGAGCAATTCGCTGCGCATGGCGATAACGTCTCGTCGTGCCAGCTCATAGGCCGACGCGTTAACCTGGCGACCATGATCGATCCGGACCAGAGCCTCCTCGCCCATGGCGTCAGGCAGGCGATCGCGGTCTCGCGCCAGTTCCTGGGCGATCTCATAGCTGAAAATCGTATCGTAGCAACGCTCCGCCTTCACGAAGCCTGGGGAAAAACGCCTATGTGCGATCTCGACCCGAGCATCGGAGAGCGCGGTTACGGCGCGGTTAAGCGCGGACCGTGCGGGCGGTTGGATGCGGTAGGCGGACGCACCGTCAAGAATTTGCACCGCCAGCGTATCGGCACAAGACGCTAGGTCGCCCCTATCAGCCAGATGCTTGTATCCGAGAAAAAGCTGCGAGACCAATGCAACGTCCGCGGCCTCCCGAACATAAAGACCGACCGACTCCAATGACGGAACAAGAGACTGCACGCCCCCGCCCGGGATCGCACCGCGCGTCGGTTTCAGTCCATAGATGCCGCAATAGCCCGCCGATACCGCGATCGCGCCGTCCGGGCGCCAACCGAAAGCCAACGGAAGCATGCCGGAAGCAACGGCCGCCGCGGCCCCGGAACCGCCAGACGATCTCGCCTCCGCCCACGGGTTGCCAATGGCACCGGCACCGAAGCAACCAAACTCTGCCGAGCTCGTCGTACCGATGGCGATAGCCCCTGCCTTACGGCTCGCCGCCACGATGGCGGCGTCAGCAGACGCGAAGCGTTCCTCGCGCAAGGCCGGCGCAAAGTTTGACGGTTCCCCTTTGATATCGAAAGCCGTGGAGACAGCGTACGGGATCCCATGGATCGGACCGCGTTTGCCGGCAGGCATACGATCAAAGACATAGGCGCGCTTCTCAGCCTCGTCTCGGTCGCATGCCGTGAAGGCGCGCACACGATCTTCTTCGGAAGCGATACGCCGGAGACAAGCCGCGATGTAACCATCGACGCTGAGGCGGTTCTCATGGATTGCGGCCGCTGCAGCACTCAAACCCGGCACACCTCCGGCAAGGTTTTTCACATCAACGTGACTTGCCGCGGCCACGGCCCACCTCCACACTCGAACCCATGAAACAGATACTCTACGGCCTTTTCCTGTTGGTCTTGCTTCCCATTGGGTCTGCATCTGCAAACCCAAGCTATTGGAAATTTGAATGGCCGCGAACGGATTTCTCCAAGCATATCGTCTCGTTTGATGAGATCCTTTCCGGCGGTCCTCCGAAAGACGGAATTCCATCGATCGACAACCCCAAATTCGTCAAGGTCTCCGAGGAAAAGGAACTTGTGGACACCGCGCCGGTTATTGGGCTGATCATCAATGGTGAGGCAAAAGCCTATCCCCTGCGCATCTTGATCTGGCACGAGATCGTCAACGATACGGTTGGCGGCATGCCGGTCAGCGTCACATTTTGTCCCTTGTGCAACACGGCCGTCGTCTATGAC
>JAPPPC010000636.1:1337-2342 GCA_028817685.1 Rhodospirillaceae bacterium | reverse complement strand
GTACAGAAGACGGGGTGGCCGATGAATGGATCGACCGATGGAACGGTTGGACATGAGCGCATCGTCTAACACTTTCTGCGTCGTTGTTCCGGTCGGCCGCGAAGACACCCGTCTGACCATCGCTCTACGCTCACTTGTCGCGCAGCAAGTCGACATGAACATCGCCCTGCTCGATGCCAGCGGAAGCGATCGCATAAAACAAATCGTTCGACGGTTCGATGACGATCTTGCGCTGCGCGTCCACAGGCCGGACGCCGGTCAGGCCGCCGCTATCCGGGATGGTTGGGAAACCACGTCGGGCGACATACTCTGCTGGCTGAATGCCGATGATTCCCTGCTTCCGGGAACGCTGCGGAAAGTCGACGAGATTTTTGCGGCCTCGCCGGAAACCGACATCGTCTACGGGCATAGCGTCCTCATCGACTCCGAAGGTAGGTCGACCGGCTACCACATGGCGGTCGAACCGATTTCCGAAACGATTTACCGCACGAACATCATTTCGCAGCCGTCCTGCTTCGTTCGCCGCGATGCGGTGGAAGCCGTCGGTGGGGTAAATGAAGACCTCCACTACGTGATGGATTGGGATCTCTGGCTCCGCCTTTATGAGGCCGGCAAGGTCTTTCGGTTCGTCGACGAACCGTTCTCAAACGTCGTGTGGGAGACCGGCACGAAAACCGCTTCTATCGCGCCCCGTCGGCTCAAAGAGGTCTTCACACTGGTTGACCGTCACGCCGGCCTGTCCACCGCGCTGGACACCAATATTGGCGTCCTGTCGCACCATATCGGCAACTACACCGCGTTCGCCGGGCTTAGCAAACGGCTGCGGCTTCACCACCCTCTTGCCGCACCGAAGTCGATTGCCGGTATCGACCGCGACGGTTTCATCGCGTCGCAAGCACGGCTTCCGATCACAAACCGCACCGCCTCCGCCGCGTCGATACTCGAACTCAGTCTCGAAGATGCGGGCGTTGGCAATGCGACGGTCGAAATCGAAGGTGAAACATC
>JAPPPC010000636.1:0-1327 GCA_028817685.1 Rhodospirillaceae bacterium | reverse complement strand
GCGGTCAACGCTGGTTGACCATCACCGCAAACGGCGGCCCACCGTGCCGCTTTGTGAACGCCAAGCTAATCGGCGAAACGGTTCGGGCAACCGGGAGCACCGCCCGTCAGCTCCCGCTCCCGGGCATGGTCGATAGGCCGTTGGACGGCCCATCCGTTCGTTTGCGGGATTGCACGGTTTCGATTCCGGCAACCGGCGCGGTCAAGACCCTGAAGCAGACGTTGTTGCGGCGCGACGCGCGCGCGCCGGAGGAACTGGCTTTGCTGCACAATATCGATCTCGACGCCGCGCCGGGCGACCGCATCGGCATCGTCGGCCGCAACGGTGTCGGGAAGACAAGTCTGCTGCGCCTCATCGCAGGCATCTATCCGCCAAGCGCCGGAACGCGGCGCGTACAAGGCCGCATCGCACCGGTCCTCTCCCTGGGACGCGGGCTGGATCCCGAACTTTCGCTGCGGTCCAATGTCTGTTTGGGATTGATCCAAAGCAACCGAAACGACCTTTACTCCGAACAGCTCGTCGAACAGGTTTTGGACTTCGCCGAGTTGAGCCACCGTGCCGACGATCCCATGCGCCGACTCAGCGCCGGGCTGCAGGCCCGCTTCGCCTTCTCCCTGTCCCTTCACCAAATTCCTGACATCTTGATCCTGGATGAGATCTTCACGATCGGCGATGTCGGTTTCGTCGAGAAAGCGCAGGCTGAAATCCTGCGCCGGTTGGACGCCTCACCGATCCTTTTCATCGCCAGCCATGACGAGAGTGAGATCATGGAAGTCTGCTCCCGCGCTCTATTGCTCCATGACGGGCGGATTGAAATGGACGCCGACCCGGCTACCGTGTTCGCGGCCTATCGCGAACTGTTGGCGGTGCAGTAGACGATGACGTCGATCACCTCCCTTTCCCTGCGCGCGCTCGCGAGAGACGTCTGCCTCCTGGCCTATTTCCACGCCTATCGGCGCTACTGCGGCTCCTATCTCGGATTCGCTTGGTCGCTGCTGTCACCGCTCGCAACCATCGGCGCCTACTACCTCGTGTTCCGAATTTTCTTCCAGGTCCCTATCGAATATTTCGCGATTTACCTGTCGGCGGGACTCATGCCGTGGATATGCTTGGTCAATTCCGTCTCCGCGTCGGCCGTAGAACTGTCGAACCAGCGCGAAGTGCTGGAAAACAATCTCAGTTCGCCGTTGATCTATCTGTACGCGGTCGTCATCGCGGAATGGTCGTTCCTGCTCGTCTCCTATGTCGCGCTTGCCATCATCATCATGCTGGCGGGCCTCGGCAGTTGGAAAATGCTGGCGCTGCCGATCTTCATGCTCCCCTTGTT
>JAPPPC010000427.1 GCA_028817685.1 Rhodospirillaceae bacterium | reverse complement strand
ACCCAACGTGAAAGTCGATCTGAAGCGAAAGCTTTACACCTTCGAGCCAACATGCTCGGCGTTGCAAACAAAACGGGCGGGGTCGCCCCCGCCCGTTATCGCTTCGATTTGCAATCCGATCAGTAGATTGCGACCGGAACGCCGATCGAACCCGTCGCGCCCTTAATGGGCACCGGCGAGTAGACATACATGAAGGTGTAGACACCCGCGTCGGCCAGCGCCTTCAGCTTCAGATTCTCTTGGTTGACGATACCGTGCCGGGTCTGCAGGTAGTTGTGGACGCAGAAGATGCAGCCAGCGGGTACTTCGTTCTTTGTGCCCTTGCCCGGAACCGGGTCGGTCGCCGGCCAGGTGTCCCCGCCCGTTACGCCGGCCTTGACCTCTTCAGCGATCCAGCGCGCGACGTCCATGCCGACGCCGGGGCAGCCATTGTTGTATTTGGCGTTGTCGACGATCCAATATTTCTCCCAGCCATAGCGGAACAGGATTGCGTCACCTTCCTGGAACTTGAAGTTTTCCATGCCTTGGCGTTTCAGCGCCTTGCGGACGTCGGCCATGGTGGCGACTTCGCCGGCTTCCATCGATTCGACGCCGCGCGCGCCGGCAAGATCAATCAGGATGCCGCGGGCGATGATCGGATGCAGCTTTTCGGTGCCGAGCTTGCGCAACCCGTAGGCACCGCCCATTTCAGCCGCCGTAAAGCCGTTGTACCAGCGCATGTTATTCAGGTCGCCAGGGGCGCCGAGCTGCACACCGATATGCCCAAGACCGTCGAACTGCGTGCCAACTTGGCCGATTTCTGTCGCCAAGAATTCGTCGTTATACATGAGCTTGCTGGCGCCGAAGGGGCCGCCGGTCGGGTTACCCGGAATGCGCATGCTGAATTTGCGCGCGCCGAACAGGGGCATGTCGGCGGTATATTCGTGACCAATCTTCATCGTCTTGCCATGCTGGACCATGGAGAAGGCGCGCAGCACGACGGCGGGTTTCTTGTACCAGTTCGTCGAGCCGGCTTCATCACCTTCACCCCAAATCGGATGCGGCCACCATTTCGAGCCTAGTGGCGTCTCCATGACGTCGCCATCGACCCAAGGGGCGCCTTTACAATCCTTCCAATTCTCGGCGCTGCACTCGGCGGATGCGCCGCTGGCAGTGAAACAGAGTGCGACCGCAGCTGCAGCCGAAAGCATGTAGCCCGATTTCATCGTGATACCTCCCATAACTGTTTTCTAGGAACAGATTGACCGGCAAACGAAACGATAAATTTAGTGCCGGTTTACTAAGAGGCACGATATCACGAGCGTGGAAAAACGGAACCCCGGCGCGGGGGATTTGCACCGGGGTTCGTCGGAGGGCCGTTGGGCACAGGTGTGCCCCAGCCTCCTGAATAGAGCCTTTACTCTGCCGCGACGGCGACTGCAGGTGCTTGCTGGGAGAGTTCTTGGTCCAAGAATTTTGCGAGCGCGCGCATGCCGGCCCGTGGCGTGCCAGAAATCGCCGCAAGGGCTTCGGCGTCATCGTTGTAGTTCGTGTTGGTATTGACGTCGTATGTCCACGCCGTCCCGTCGCTGTCGACGATCATTTCGATGCCGGATACTTCGATACCGTTGGCAGCGAGGAACTGTTCGTACTTCCCGATGTTTGAATGAGAAAAGTCTTTCAGGATTTCGAACATCGGACCCGGTGCCTCACCGACGGGGCAGGCCTGATCTTCGATCTGGCAAACATCGGCGGGGCAAAGCTCGAAGCCCTTGGAGGTATCGACCTTGACCGCGTAGAGGAATTTTCCGCCGACAAATTCGCACCGAATGATCGACTTGTCGGCCGACTCGATGAATTGCTGTATCAGCGTCGTGCCATCGCGGCCGGCGTCGTAGTCTGCACTCTCCAGATACCTGTCGAGCGCCTCGACCGACTGAAAGAGCTGAACCCCCGCACCTTTACCTCCGCGGTTCGGCTTGAGCATCAAAGGGAACCCGAATTGGACTGCCGCGTCGCGCACCGCTTTCGGACCGACGGCAACCATGGTCTTTGGTACGCGGATATCGAACGCCTCCAGTGCGGCGTACTGCTTGACCTTGCTGATCTCAAGTTCCAGGGCCCGGCTGTCGTTCACGACGCGCCGGCCATGTGCGCCCAGCCAGGACAAAACGCTGGCGGTGTATTCCGGCGCATGGACATGACCGCGGGTGTGCGAGGAGGCACTCATCCGGTTGTAGAAAACACCATCGGGCGGCGGGCTGGAGAAGTCGAAGAATCCGCTATCGAGATGCCATTCGGTGTAGGGCGTACCCAAATCCTCCAGCGCATTTCGCAGGGGCGGCAACCAGGCACCGTTCTCGTGGATGATATAAACCTTATTCATAACACTGCCCCTGTGTGACCATTCATTTAATACGCAAAATTTGTGTATTTAATTTGTTAAAGCGAAAGTTAGTGTGGAAATTGCCGATGTAAAGGGTTTTCGGTGTCACCAGTTTGTGAGCAGTCGGACTTGAAGGGCCGCACGGTCGTTTCATTTGACCAACGGGTCGGTGTAGAATGCCGCTCCGGTTGCTCTGCAACTGCAAACCAATCCGAGGAAACGCCATGAAGGATCTGCCGAATTCGCCGGAAAGCCGTGATATCGCGACGGTTCTGCACGCCTACACGAACCTGAAGACCCACCAGGAAACCGGTCCGATGGTGATCCGTAAGGGCAAGGGTATCCGCGTCTACGACGATAGCGGTAAGGACTATATCGAGGGTATGGCGGGGCTGTGGTGCACGTCGCTTGGTTTCGGCGAGGAGCGATTGGTCGAAGCGGCAACCAAGCAAATGCGGGAATTGCCATTTTATCACGTTTTCGCGTCGAAAACGCATCATCCGGCGATCGAGTTGGCCGAACGATTGATTGCGCTTGCCCCGGTGCCGATGTCGAAAGCGTTCTTCGCCAATTCAGGCTCGGAAGCCAACGATTCCATGGTCAAGTTGGTCTGGTACTACAACAACGCGTTGGGCCGGCCGGAGAAGAAGAAGATCATCAGCCGGTTGAAGGGCTATCACGGTGTCACCGTTGCTGCGGCCAGCATGACCGGCTTGCCGGCCAACCACATGGATTTCGATCTGCCGATCGCCAACATCATTCATGCCGACTGCCCGCATCACTATCGCTTCGGCGCGTCCGGCGAGTCGGAAGAGGAATTCGCCACGCGGCTTGCGGAGAGCCTTGAGAAACAGATTCAGGAGGAGGGGCCGGAGACGGTTGCCGCCTTCATCGCGGAACCGGTGATGGGCGCCGGCGGCGTGATTGTCCCGCCGAAAACGTACTTCGAGAAGATCCAGGCGGTTCTCAAGAAATACGATGTGCTTATGGTTGCCGATGAAGTGATCTGCGGCTTCGGCCGAACCGGGAACATGTTTGGGTCCGAGACGCTCAACATACAACCCGACATCATGACCATGGCGAAGGCCCTATCGTCTGCCTATCTGCCGATTTCGGCCGTATTGATCAACGAGAAGATCTTCGACGCGATCAGCACGAACAGCGACAAGATCGGGACCTTCGGACACGGTTTCACCTATTCCGGACACCCGGTTCCCGCCGCCGTTGCGGTCGAAACACTCAAGATCTACGAAGATCGCGATATCCTTGGGCATGTCCGAAGCGTGATGGGCCGCTTCCAGACCAGGCTGCGGAGCTATGGCGATCATCCGCTGGTCGGTGAGACACGCGGGGTCGGGCTTGTCGGTGCCATCGAGCTTGTTCGGAACAAGGAAACGCGGGAATCATTCGACCCGTCCCACGGCGTTGGCGCCTACGTGTCCGCTCAGGCGCAGGACCATGGTCTCATCGTCCGTGCCATGGGCGATTCCGTTGCCTTCTCGCCGCCGCTGATCATCAGCGAGGCAGAGATCGACGATATGTTCGATCGGTTCGAAAAGGGCCTGGAAGCCGGCACCTTGATGGCGGCGGGATTAACCCAGGCGGCGGAATAGGCTGGAAGATTCTCGGCGCGGCACCGCGTGCCTGCGGCATTTTGGCTGTGGCGGAGTTTTGCAATTAAGCTAGTTTTAAGGTTAACCAAGCAAATACCTGTGGGAATGGGGCTTTGGACGCCGTGAGGTTGCTAGCGTGAACTATCAAGACTTCTTTTCTGACAAACTGTCCGAACTCAGAAATTCCGGTGACTACCGGGTGTTTGCGGATCTGGAGCGCGAAGCGGGCGCGTATCCCAAGGCGGTTTTTCGTGAAGGCGGGCAGGAATCGCCCGTCACCGTGTGGTGCTCGAACGACTATCTGGGCCAGGGCCAGAACCCGGACGTCATTGCGGCCATGCACGAAGCGCTGGACCATTGCGGCGCCGGTGCCGGCGGTACGCGCAATATCTCCGGCACGAACCACTACCATGTCCTGCTGGAGCAGGAGCTGGCCGACCTGCATCAGCGCGAGGCGGCACTTCTGTTCACGTCGGGCTATGTGGCCAACATGACCACCTTGTCGACGCTGGGTATGCGCATGCCCGGCTGCCTGCTTTATTCAGATGCCTGGAATCACAACTCGATGATCGAGGGCATCCGGCATAGCCGCGCCGAGAAACGAATTTTCAAGCACAACGACCCGGCCGATCTCGACCGGCTGATGCGCGCCGACGATCCGGATGCGCCGAAGATTGTCGTCTTCGAATCGGTCTATTCGATGGATGGCGACATCGCGCCGATCGGCGAAATTCTGGATGTCTGCGAGAAATACAACGCGCTCAGCTATCTGGATGAAGTTCATGCCGTCGGTATGTATGGCGCGACTGGCGCGGGCGTCGCGGAGCGCGACGGGGTGATGGATCGTGTTTCGGTGATGCAGGGAACCCTCGCGAAAGGGTTTGGCGTGGTCGGCGGCTATATTGCCGCGACCCGGGAATTGATCGATTTCGTCCGCAGTTTTGGCAACGGATTCATCTTCACGACCTCGATGCCGCCATCCGTGGCAGCCGGTGCGCTCGCCAGCGTCAAATATGTTCGGGGGGCGCAGCACTTGCGCGACAAGCATCAGGAACGGGCGGCGACCCTCAAGGCCAAGCTGGAGAAAGCGGGCATCCCCGTGATGCCCTCCGTAAGCCACATCGTGCCGGTACTGGTCGGCGATCCGCGGCTGTGCAAGCTGGCGAGCGATGCGCTGATGGACCGTTTCAACATCTATGTCCAGCCCATCAACTATCCGACGGTGGCGCGCGGTACCGAGCGGCTGCGCATCACGCCGACGCCGCTGCATACCGACGCGATGATGGATGACCTGGTTGCGGCGCTGGTCGATATCTGGGGCGATTTATCATTGAAGTGGGCGGCCTAAACCGCTTTCAGGCCGCCCTTGTAAATCACGCAATTGGGTGATGAAAATTGTCGGCGATGGGCCATATAATGGGTCATCGTAGCGGCAAAGGTCTTGGGCATGTACCGGGATAAGACCCTCATACCGACCGAAGCGGTTCGCTTGGCGGCGCTTGGCAGCCTCGCGGAAGGCGACAAGCAGTATGCCGAATTGGCGAGTGAAATCAGGTATTTCGTGGCACGCATCACCGGGCCGTCGCTCGATCTTCTGGGTAGTTCGCTGGAGCTGCTGAATTATGAAGGCTTGGCGGTTCCCGCCGATGGCGGGTCCGTCGAAGACAGCGCGATCCTGCAGATTACGCCAGCAGGCCGGGAGGCCTTCCAGACTTTGATGACCTCCAATGTCCGCGCGCCCGTCAATGAAGTCAGCAAACTGGTGATCGCGCTGAAGATGCGGTTCCTGCATTTACTGTCGGAAGAGGATCGCCGCGATCAGGCGGATATGCTGTCCGAAATGTGTGAGACCGAACTGGCGCGGCTCAACGAGTTGCGCAGTGGATACAGTCAGGAACCGCTTGCGCAATGGCTGGATTTGGAAATCAGCCAACTGCAGCAGCGTCTCGACTGGTTCGAGACGCTCGACGCTTAGTCTCCTTTTAGAAGACGTGCTGCCCGCCGGTGACGAATATTTCCGTACCGGTGACGTATCCGAAATCTTCGGTACAAAGGCGGTAAACGCAGCCCGCGACCTCGTCCGGCGTGCCCATGCGGTGCATGGGAATACGGTTGATTAGCGGTTCGTATTCCGCTCCGATCATTTCCGTCTCGATTTCGCCGGGAGCGACGGCATTTACCCGCACGCCAAGCTGTGCGAATTCCACCGCCATCTCGCGGGTTAGGGCAGACAAGGCGGCCTTCGAAGTCGAATAGGCCGATCCGGCGAACGGGTGGATCGCGTGACCGGCGATCGAGGTAATGTTGACCACGCCGGCGCCGGTATCCTTGGCGCCGCGGCCCAGGGCGCCAGCGAAGCCCCGCGCCAGTATGAGCGGCGCGAACAGGTTCAGTTCGAAGACTTCTCGCCAGCGCTCGATATCGCCGTTGAGGCATCCAAGGCGTTCTTTATAGGGCGTTTTTGGCGAGACCGCGGCGTTGTTGACCAACGCGTGTAACGCGTCGTCACCGAGGAATTCGTTGGCTTCGGCAATAAATGCGTCAACCGACCCGACATCCGACAGGTCCGTTGGGAAGTGATACGCCCAATTCGGATCGCGTTTGCAATGTTCCGGAATGTCGTCCCGGCTGCAACTGATGATGCGCCAGCCTTCATCGGAAAAGCGCTGTACGGTGGCGTGGCCAATACCGCGGCTGGCACCGGTCAAGACGACGGTTTTTCGCTGCTCAGTCATCCATTTTCCTAGCCGCTGTGGTCATGGGATATGCGGATGGTACTCTTCGTACCCCTCCGGATCCTGGTGTATCAGGACTTCAGCGCCTTTGAAGGCCTGTGCGATGTCGAGTTCGACCTCATCCGAAATCAGGTGCGCGTCCATCAAGGTGATGTCGGGATCAAGCTCAAGGTGTAACTGAATAAAAACATCGGATCCCGACCGCCGTGTGCGGAGGTCATGCAGGCTGCGCACATCCTTGTGCTGTTGGGCAATGGCGCGGATTCGCTCCCGGTCGGCTTCCGGGAGTTCCCGGTCCATCAGCATATCCAAGGCACCGTGCAAAATACGCCAAGCACCGTATAGCAGGTAAAGTGCGATTCCGGCGCCGACCAGCGGATCGATAAAGGGCAAATCTACATAATGCGTTGCCCCCAGCGCCAAAAGGACCGCCAGGTTGATCAGCAAATCCCCTTTGTAGTGCAGCGTGTCGGCGGTGATGGCCAATGAGTTGGTGCGCCTGACCACATAGTGTTGGAAGATCACCAGGGCGAGGGTGAGGGCGATCGAGCCGATCATGACCGCGATCCCGACATCCGTGGCGGTGACGGGTTGCGGTTGGAACAGACGGGTTCCGGCGTGGAACAAAACAATAATCGCGGAACCGGTAACGAATGCCGACTGAGCCATCGCTGCGAGCGCTTCCGCCTTTCCGTGCCCGAAGCGATGCTCCCTGTCTGCCGGAGTCAGCGCGTGCCGGACGGCGATCAGCGTGATGATCGAGGCGAGTCCGTCGAGCAGCGAGTCGACCAATGTCGAAAGCATTGCGACGGAGCCGGTCAACGACCAGGCGACCAATTTGGCGCCTATCAAGATCGCCGCGACGCTGACAGATGCGTAGGTTGCAAGGCGCATAAGGCGCGCCGATGCCCCTTCTTGTTCCGCGGCGAGGGGCAGATCATCTGCTGCGGTCATGGGAATAGCCGATGGGTTTGCCAGCCTTCCGCTGCGCGATCGTAGACAATGCGCTCATGCAGTCGGAACTTGCCATCGTCCCAGAATTCGAAATGGGATGGCGTGACGCGATAGCCGGACCAAAAGGGCGGACGGGGGATTTTGGCAACACCGAATTTTGCGGCGTGCAGGGCAACCTGCTTTTCGAGATCGTGCTTGCCTTCCATACGGTGCGATTGCTTGCTCGCCCACGCGCCGATCTGGCTACCGCGGTCGCGGCTCGCGAAATAGGCGTCCGCCGTTGCGTCATCCACCTTTGAAACCGTGCCTTCGATGCGGACCTGTTTTTTCAGCGATTTCCAGTGAAACAGCAGGGAAACGTTCGGATTCTCTGCAATTTCCCCGGCTTTCCGGCTTTCAAGATTGGTATAAAAGACGAAGCCGCTTGTGCCGTGCTCTTTCAAAAGCACCATCCGTGAGGAGGGGCGGCCTTGCGCATCCACCGTGGCCACCGACATCGCCGACGGGACATCGATCTCCTTCTCAATCGCCTCGCCATACCATCGCTGAAATAGCGTAAAAGGCTCATCCAGGTTTGTATTTGCCATCGTTAGTAAATATATAGGTAAAAGAGCATGTATTAAGCGACGTCGTGTGGGCTCCGTAAGGAGCGTGCACGGTCTAATCTAGTGTTGGTGCAGGGGATTAGAAAGTGCCGATTCCGGTTATCGACCGGAGTTTAGGGCGTGCGACCTGAACACGTTTGCGAGGTGTCATCATGAAAAAGGTTGTTGCGATCGTTGCCGCCGCGTTCTTGCTGGGCGCGTGTGCCAATAACGGACAGGGGCAAAAGCAGACAGGCGGAACCCTGATCGGCGCCGGCCTCGGGGCGCTGGCCGGCTCGCAAATCGGTTCCGGCAGTGGGCAGCTTGCCGCGGTCGCCATCGGCGCGCTGGCGGGTGCTTTCTTGGGCAATGAGGTCGGTAAGTCGCTTGACCGTGCCGACAAGGCAGCGATGGAGCGCTCGACGCAGCGCGCTTCGGAAACTGCACCCTCCGGACAGACCGTCGCATGGCGTAACCCGGACAGTGGAAATTCGGGTACGATCACCCCTGAACCCGCCGTTCGGCGCGATTCCGGCGAATTCTGCCGCGAATATCAGCAGACGATTACCGTCGCCGGTCGATCGGAACAGGCGTATGGAACGGCTTGCCGTCAACCGGATGGCAGCTGGAAAATTGTAAAATAGCGCTGGTGGGCACCTGAGCCCGCTGAAGAGATCATGAAGAACCCTTACGAAGTTTTGGGCGTGGCGTCGTCTGCGTCTCAAGACGAGATCAAAGCGGCTTATCGCAACCTCGCGAAGGAACTGCACCCGGATATGAATCCGGGCGACACCATCGTGGAGCAGCGCTTCAAGGAAGTGACGGCGGCCTATGACATGCTGTCGGACGAAGGGAAGCGTGCGCAGTTCGACCGCGGCGAAATCAATCCTGATGGCTCGCCGCGCATGGACGGCATGTTTCGCGGTGGTTTCAATCCGGCAGGCGGCAGCGGAGGCGCTGACTTTGAAGATCTGGTCGCCGATCTGTTCGGTCGACGCCGCCGTCCGCGCCAAACCAAGGGCCAAAGTATAACCTATTCGGTCCGCGTGCCCTTTCTCGAGGCAGTTCGAGGTGGTGTGCAGCGCGTTCGACTGCATGACGATACGACCGTCGACGTGAACATTCCTGCCGGAACGAGTGACGGAGATAGCTTGCGCCTGAAAGGCCGAGGCATGCCTGGGGCGGGAGGCGGCCCGAACGGTGATGCATTTGTCGAGATACAGGTCGATCCGCACGCCTATTTCACGCGCGACGGCCTCGACATCCGGATCGATGTGCCCATTTCGCTGATGGAGGCGGTGCTGGGTGCCAAGGTGAACGTACCCACGATCCATGGCACGGTGGCGGTAACCGTCCCGGCGGGCTCCAGCAGCGGCCAAGTTCTGCGTCTCAAAGGACGAGGGATAGCCAAGGGCGGGAAAAAGGGCGATGAGTTCGCTCGCCTGATGATCCAATTGCCGGAAAAAATGGATCCGAAGCTAAAGGAATTCGTTCGATCCTGGACCAAGCAGGGCGATTACGATCCGCGAAAGAAAGCGGGTTTCGAATAGCCGGGACCGCAGAAAAATCTAGTGCAATCGCGATGCGAATCGGCGAGCTTGTTTTGGACGGTAATGCCGCGTGTTGATAGGATGACGCCCGGCCGAATTACGTAGGAAGGGGAGTGCATGTCCGAGGCGACATCAATCATGGCCGGCAAGCGAGGGCTCATCATGGGCGTCGCAAACGATCGGTCGCTTGCCTGGGGAATTGCGAAAACCGTAGCAGAGCACGGTGCCGAA
>JAPPPC010000768.1 GCA_028817685.1 Rhodospirillaceae bacterium | reverse complement strand
ACACCAATGCACTCAATGGGCTCGCCCTCGGACGTAGCGAGCGCTAGCCCGGCCCAACGTTTTATGTTGTCGTTATTATCAGGCTCGGGTTCGACATTGGCGCGAAAAGTTTCAAACGCATTCGATGGAATAAATTCTCCACCCGCAGCCCCCATGGGCGGATCGCCGGTTTCCAGGGCAGAATTTCCTATGTGTTGGCCGTCGTGGAAGATTTGGAACATGTCTACGACTTATGGCAACTAAATCTCACATAAAGGCACGGGCGTCTGTTTCCATATTAAGGAAACTCATCGAGGTTCACGGCGATTATGCTTTCCACTCGACCTGAATCGAGGTTCATTAACACGATCTGGAAGGTTTCTGACCTCGGTCCAATACGCTGCTTGCACATCTGCATCAATCTCAATGACGCAAGGGTATAGTGAGTCATTACCAGTCCTCTTACACCCTGAAATCCAGTATTCCTCGCCAGTTTCAACATCGAAATAATTCGCTTTGTAACCCACGCCTTTCAGCGACTGGAACTTCATTCCTCTATAGTGAATCGTTTTGCCTGATTTCGAGAATGTAACGCGGCCAATTCGGCCAGACCCAGTGATGCCATCTTCCTTACTCTCGATATACATGATCTGAGATTTCTTCATAATTTCGACCTTACCCCACCAAATTCCCGCGCAACGTCGGCGCTTCATATTCCGTGCGGAAAATGCCGCGCTGCTGCAGGATCGGGACGACCTGATCGATGAAATCCGCGTAGCCGCCGGGGACGAGGGCCGGGGTGAGGTTGAAGCCGTGGCAGCCGGTTTCGCGCCAGATCTCTTCGAGCTGGTCGGCGACCTGTTCGGCCGTCCCCAGCAGTTGCGGGATCAGGCCGGCGAGGCCGGAGAGGCGGACCGCTTCGCGCAATGTGATGTTCTTGTCGTTGAACATGGAGGACATGGCCGCGACGAGGCCCTGCGAGGCCTGGGTCTTGATCTCCTGCAGCGGCTTGTCGATATCGACCTGATCGAGGTCGACGCCGAAGGTGCCGGAGATGCGGGTCAGGCCCGCTTCGAGTGGGATCTTGGCCAGCATCGCGTCGCGCTTCGCCACCGCCGCCTCGTATGACTCCGCGACGAAGGGCTGGACGGCGAAGGTGACGCGCAGCGCATCGGTGCGGCCGACCGCCTCCGCGGTTTCGCGAAGCCGGGCCATGAAGCTCTGCATGCGCGGCAGGTCGGGTTGGATGGCGAAGATGACGTCGGCATGCTCGGCCGCGAAACGTTGGCCGCGGCCGGACGAGCCCGCCTGGAACAGCACCGGGCGGCCTTGCGGCGAGGGCAGGACCGAGGGCGTCGAATGGCATTTGAAATACTCGCCGTCGAAGGCGATTTTCTCGATCTTCGACGGGTCGGCGTACTGGCCGGTATCGCCGTCCGCCAGCACCGCGTCCGGCGCGATGCCGTTCCAAATCGCCTCGCACACCTGCATGTATTCGTCCGCCCGGTCGTAGCGCTTGTCATGCTCGACCACGTCGAGCCCGACGGCGCGATATTCCGAGCGCGCATTGCCGGTCACGATGTTCCAGCCGACCCGGCCCTGGCTCAGATAGTCCAGGGTCGACATGGAGCGCACGGCGAGAAAGGGATGCCAGGAGGCGAGCGAGACCGTGGACGCAATGCCGAGATTCTTGGTCGCCGCGGTCATGATGCCGATCAGCGCGACCGGGTCGTGCGTCGGCCAATTGACGCCGTAGCGGATCGCGTCGTCGGTATTGTCCTTGTAGTGGTCGTAGACGGCCGGCACGTCGGCGAAGAACAGCCGCGCTCGAACAGCCGCGCCATGTCCTGCCAATGATCGATGGAGCCCAGCCCCGCCGCCTGTCTGTCCGCGGGATCGGCCCAGCTCATGGTCATGTGGTTGATCGGCGTGTGCATCAGAAAGGCGAGCAGACGCATCTTCTCGGACATCGCGGCCCCGTGGGTCGTGTGGCGGTCGCCGAAATTTACGCGATGGGATCGGGGAGCGTCCAATGGGCAGTTGAGGCAGCATATTCAAACACACCGCCGTCCACCCCCATCCTAACCTTCCCCCCTCAAGGGGGAAGGGAAACCCGACAAACCTGAATCCAATTCTTCCTCCCCCTTGAAGGGGAGGACTGAGGTGGGGGGTGGACGGCGATGCCTTCTGAACCCGATTGCAGAGACTTCTTCCGGGTAGAAGATCTACCCGTCCAACGGTGCGCGGTCGCCGGGGCAGCGGTGGATGGTGGCTTCGGCGACGCAATCCTGGCGCAGGCGGTAATTCTCTTCAGCACCAGGCTGTTGCGGCATGGCGAGGAAGGCTTGGGGGGGCGGATACCAGACGGCCAG
>JAPPPC010000615.1:863-2353 GCA_028817685.1 Rhodospirillaceae bacterium | reverse complement strand
GCCCGGGATCGGTTCGGGTGGTCGGCAGCTTGAAGCTCGTATCCGGGTCGCCGCGGCGTCGGCAGACGATATCGGTAAAGGTGCCACCGATATCGATTCCAATCTCTATGTCGGCATCGTCTCCAGTCATGCGCGCGGATCACCCGGAACGATGTTCGGCGCCAGATTGGCGGCATGCTCTGCAATTGCGGCCGGGTTCGTGAACCAGACCTTGTCGGCGTCCGGATGGTTGACGATGTGCTCGAGGGCTTGACGCAGATAGGGCAGCCGAAAGGGTTGTCCGACGACGAACGTGTGGGTCGACAGACCGCAGACCAGAGGCTGTTTTTCGGAATCTTTCAACATCTGCTCGAATTGGTCGATCGCCATCTGCGCGAATTCCTGCGGGGTATGCCGGCGGTTCAGCATCGCGGGTGAATCGTTGACCTCGATCGGGTAGGGGACGGACAGCAGCGGTCCGGAACGGGTCCGCATCCAGAACGGTTGGTCGTCGCACGGCCAATCCATGATGAAGCTATATCCTGCTTCCTTCAGCAGATCCGGCGTTGTCAGACTTTCGGAAATCCACGGTCCCATCCAGCCGCCCGGATGTTTGCCGGTATGTTTTTGAATGAGATCGGTCGCTTCCTGGATCAGCGCAGCCTCACCCGCCTCGTCGTAGTCGCCTTGCGCTTCGGAATTGGTGCGGCCATGACCGATGAACGTATCACCGCGCGCCATGCACTTCTCGACGATCTGCGGCGCATGGTCGAAAACCGTCGTGTTGAGCAGATGGCAGGCGGGAATGCCGAGTTCGTCCATCATTTCGAAAATGCGCCAGATGCCGACCCGCAGTCCGTAGTCGCGCCAGGCATAGTTGCGCTGATCGGGCTCTGCGCCCGGAGCCGTCGGGGTGTGGCCGCGGCCTTCGCCGAAGGCGAAATGTTCGATATTGACGGCGAAGAAGAATGCCAGCCGTTTTCCGTCAGGCCATGAATAGTCGGGACGTTCGACGATCGGTGAGTAATCGTAACGGCCATGCTGCGGTAATTCCATCTCTCTATAGTCTCCCAGCCATCATCAGGTCCGCATGGTCTTGGTGTAGACCGGCGAACAGGGTTTCCAAGGCGGCGATATTGTCCTCGCCATGATTTATCGACAGGTTCGCACGGGCTTCATCACTGTCGAGCGGACCGCGCAGGTCGCCGTACAGAGCGTTCATCAAAGTGTGAAAACAGCCGTCGCCGAAATGCCAGGCTTTTTCAGCCTCGTTGGTGGTCGCCGGCATATGAGCGTCTATCACATCGATCATCCAATTGCGGCGTTTCGCCATGTCGCCGAAATGGTGCGCGATGGCGATCAGGACCTCCTCGACGACAATCTGACAGCTGTGATCCGCATAGACTTCGCCCCAGGTGAAACTCTCGCCATGGACCGCGCGCAGCGTATCCACAAGCGTTCGCGCCCGGTCGCCGTATTGTTCGTAAACTTCCTGTCCCATCATCTGCTGT
>JAPPPC010000615.1:0-853 GCA_028817685.1 Rhodospirillaceae bacterium | reverse complement strand
TCGATGAAACCGGGAATGATGCGGCGCGACAAATGGCGCCCGGCTTCGATTACCTCGTCATTGCGGGGCAGCAGCGCAGAAAAGCATTTCACCATAATCCGCTCGAAATGGAACTTGCGCGCCGCCGTCCAGTGCGCCGACTCCGCCGAAGCGAGGCATTTGCGCCAATATTCCGCGAAGATATCCGACAGGATGGCGTCGGGGTGGGCTTTGAACCCGTCGACGACTTCCCGGATCGCCGGTGCGGTAATGCCGCCGCCATCGTCTTTCGCCCGTTTCAGAAGTTGCCCTGACAGGATCTCGACCGCTTCCATCGCCGCTGTGTGAATAAGCGCGGGACCGCCGGCGAGTTGGGTTTTCTTCTTCTCGGTCATGTAGCGGGTTCCTGTTCGTCCGCGGCGGGCGGCACTTGATTTTTCGGGCGGGGTAAGGATAGTCCGCGGATATTCCGATGACCAGCGCGCCAAGGACCCGCACACGATGACAGATCGACTGACCATTGCGATGGCGCAGATCAATCCCACCGTCGGCGACATCGATGGAAATGCGGAGCGCATTCTCGCGGCGCGGGAGAAATCAGCCGGTGCCGATCTGGTCGTCTATTCCGAACTTGTGCTTTGCGGATACCCACCCGAGGACCTTGTCCTAAAACCGTTTTTCCAGGACAAGGTGGAGCAAGCTGTCGGACGGCTGGCCGAAGCGACCGCTGATGGCGGAGCGGCGCTGCTGATCGGGGCGCCCTGGCGCAACGAAGGAAAGTTGCACAACGCTGTGTTGTTGTTGGACCAGGGATCGGTCGCCGCCATCCGCTTCAAGTACGATCTGCCGAATTACGGCGTGTTCGACGAAAAAC
>JAPPPC010000516.1 GCA_028817685.1 Rhodospirillaceae bacterium | reverse complement strand
TCGAGGCGCAGTCCTAAGGTATCGGTCACGTAGGCATGCGCATCGTTGCGTCATAGCGCGGTCCGGATTAAGGAAGGGCGTAGACGGACACTAGCCAGGGAAACGGAGCCATGCCCGACAACTTCTTCAATCTCGACACGCTCGAAGGCGGCATCGAGCGCATGCTGGCCGATGGGGTGAATACCAACATCTTCGTCGGCGATGAGGCGATGCTGTCGGTGGTGAAGTGCGACCCCAATAGTCAGGGATCGATCCACAGCCACCCGCAGGAACAGTGGGGGGTCTGCCTGGAAGGCAGCGGGTTCCGCATTCAGGATGGCGAAGAAGTGCCCTTCAAGAAGGGCGACTTCTGGCGCACGCCGGGCAATGTCGAGCATGGCGTCCGCATCGGGCCTGAGGGCGCGACGATCCTGGATGTCTTCGCGCCGCCGCGCGACGAATACAAGAAGGCCGGCAGCGGGTTCGGCGTCTAGATGAGCGACCTGATCACCTTCGCGGATGTCGAGGCGGCGGCGGAACGGATTTCCAGCCGCGTCCGCCGCACCCCTTGCCTGCGCTCGCGGTTCATTCGCGACCCGCTGCGCGCCGGCAAGACCATGCTCAAGCTCGAATGCCTGCAGGTGACCGGCGCCTTCAAGGTGCGCGGCGCCAACAACGCCATCCTGCAGCTGAGCGAGGCAGAACGCGCGCGCGGCGTCATCACCGCCTCGGGCGGCAATCACGGCATCGCGGTGGCCTATGCCGCGCACGCCTCCGACTGCCCGGCGGTCATCTACCTGCCGGAGACATCCGGCATGGACAAAGCCGAACGCGCCCGGGGCTGGGGTGCGGAAGTGGTGCGGGTCGGCGAGGTCTGGGACGATTCAGAACGCGCCGCCCTGGAGCGGGCGGAAAAGGATGGTCTCACCTACATTCATCCCTTCGCCGATCCGGCCGTTATCGCCGGTCAGGGAACGATCGCACGCGAGATGCTGAAACAGTCGCCGGACATCGACGTCATCGTCGCCGGCATCGGCGGTGGCGGGCTGATCTCCGGAATCGCCATCGCCGCGAAGGCGATGAAGCCCGAGGTCAAGGTGGTCGGCGTCGAACCGGTCGGCGCGCCAACGCTGTCGAAAAGCCTCGAGGCCGGTGAAGTGACGACCTTGGACAGTATCGAAAGCGCCGCCGGCACCCTGTCGCCAAAGCGGAGCGCACAGATCAATCTGGACATCATCCGCGACATGGTCGACGAGATCGTTCTGGTCAGCGACGAGGAGATGCGCGATGCGGCGCGCTGGCTGTGGTTCGAGATGAGCCAGGGCGTCGAACTGGCAGGCGCTGCCGCCCTCGCGGCGATCCGAAGCGGTAAGGTCAGCGCCCCCGACGACCAGATCATCGCGGCCGTGGTGAACGGCAACGGTACGGCGGGCATCGATTGAAGCCGGGGCAATTTTACACTTAGAAAATTGTTGATTGCCCACTAGAATATCGCGAAGAACAAACGGTCGGTTTGACCCGCAAAGCGCGATCCAACCGCGCAGGGAGACAGCGATGCTCTTTCGCCAACTTTTCGATTCCGAGTCTTGTACCTACACCTATCTGCTGGCCAGCCGGCCGGGCGGCGAGGCGTTGATGATCGATCCGGTTCTGGACCGGGTCGACCACTATCTCCGCCTGCTCGAGGAGCTCGATCTCGATCTGGTCAAGGTCGTCGACACGCATATCCATGCCGACCACATCACCGGCATGGGCGCGCTGCGCGACAAGACCAAATGCATCACGATCATGGGCGACCAAAGCGCCGTCGACGTGGTGTCCATGCGCGTGAAGGAAGGCGACCAGATCACCGTCGAAGGGATCGGCCTCGACGTGATCTACACGCCTGGGCACACCAGCGACTCCTACAGCTTCAAGATGGCGGATCGGGTCTTCACCGGCGACACGCTGTTCATCCGCGGCACTGGCCGCACCGACTTCCAGGGCGGCAGTGCGCGCGACCAGTACGATTCGATCTTCAACAAGCTCCTGAAGCTGCCGGAGGATACGCTGGTCTACCCGGCACATGACTACAAAGGCGAGATGGTCAGCACCATCGGCGAGGAGAAGCGCTTCAACCCGCGCCTGCAGGTCAGTTCCGCCGACGAGTACGCCGACATCATGGACAATCTCAACCTCGACAACCCGAAGATGATGGACGTCGCGGTCCCGGCCAATCAGGTCATCGGCGCGGAGCAGGGCTTGGAGAAACACGAGCCCTGGGCCCTCACGGTCGACCAGGTGAATGGACAGTGCGGCGACGGCGCCTGCGTGCTGGTCGACCTGCGCGAGGATCCGGAGCGGGCAGCGAACGGTGTCATCCCGGGATCGGTCCATGCCCCCTATCTGCGCCTCGACCGTTTCGTGAAGCCCGGCGGCATGCTTCGTGAGATGGTGGAACGCGACGGCAAGCGGCTGATCTACTACTGCGCCTACGGCGAACGCTCGGCGCTCGCGGTGCAGACGTCGCAGGGCATGGGCATCAAATCCGTTTCGCATCTGGTCGGCGGTATCGACGCCTGGGCCAAGGCCGGCGGATCGCTGGAGGTTTGAGTCCAAAGCATTGAGGCCGCGATGACCGGTACCGCATTCGAAGAAATCCCCTTCATTGACGTCGCCCCGCTCTATGGCGAGGACAGCGCGGCGATGTTGGCGCTGGCCGCGTCATGCCGGTCGATCCTGCGCGACATCGGCTTCGCCTATATCGTCAATCACGCGGTTCCGGAGGCGCTGGTCGAACGGGTTCGCGACGAGTCGAAGACGTTCTTCGCGCTGTCGCCGGAGGACAAGAACGCGCTCGCCATGAACGAATGGCACCGGGGCTACGTGACGCCGAACAGCTCGACCATCGTCACCTCGACCGTGGCCAACAACACGAAGCCGAACCAAAGCGAATCCTTCATGGTCATGCATGAGCTGGCGCCCGACGATCCGGACCGCCTGGCCGGCAGGCCCTTGGCCGGTCCGAACCAATGGCCAGCCCAGCAACCTGCGCTGCGCGACACCGTGCGCGAATACGTGACCGCGATGGAAGATTTGTCGCGGCGCCTGACTCAACTGATCGCGCTCTGTCTCGATCTGCCGCGGGACTTCTTCACCCCCTATTTCGAACGCCCGACGACATTCCTGCGCCTGCTGCACTATCCGCCGACCCCGGCCGAAGACGGGCTGTTCGGATCGGCACCGCACACGGATTACGGCTTCATCACCCTGCTGGCGCAGGACGACCTCGGCGGCCTTGAGGTCCGCAACAAGGCGGGCGAATGGATTGCCGCGCCGCCGGTGCCGGGCAGCTTCGTGATGAATGTGGCCGACATCCTGGCGCATTGGTCCGGCGGGCTGTTCGCCTCGACCCCGCACCGGGTGATCAATGCCTCCGGTCGCGACCGCTATTCCCAGCCCTTCTTCTTCGACCCTTCCATGGATGCCATGATCACCCCGGTCGCCGGCGACCGCACGGACGCGCCGACGATCCGCTACGGCGACTATCTGATGGAGAGGCTCGACAAGAACTACCGCTACCGCGGCGCGCCCGCGGCGGAATAGAGGCTGAGAGACGGCCGGAAGACCGTCTTGTGGCTGTAATCGCGCGGTATTGCTGATTCTATCCGCTACCCGCTGCCAAGCGCGTCGGTAAACATGCCCTCATATTCTTCGCGCGTCGGGACTTTCGGGTTCGAGAAGTGGCAGGCGTCGGTCATGCAATGTTCGATCAAGGCGGGGACCATGTCCGATGTCACGCCCATTTCCGCGAGGTTCGCCGGCAGATCCAGCGTCTGATTGAACGCCTCGATCCAGGAAGCGATATCCGCCCCCTCGTCCAGCCCCATGGCGCGGCGCATCCGGACGAACTTTTCCTCATCCACATGGGCTTCGTTGAAGCGCAGCACCGTCGGCAGCAGCACCGCGTTCAGGGTGCCGTGATGCAGGCGCATCTCCTCGTCGGCGCCCAGCGCATGGCTCATGGAATGGACCGCGCCCAGCCCCTTGGAGAAGGCCATGGCCCCCTCGCTGGCCGCCATCATCATGTTCCAACGCGCCTCCCGGTCCTGCCCGTCGTCATAGGCGCGCTTCAGATAGGTGACGACCCGCTCCAGCCCGTCCAGCCCGATGGCCGCGGCGGGCGGGTTCACGGCGTTCGTGCAATAGGCCTCGATGCAATGCGCCATCGCGTCCATGCCGGTCGCGGCGGTGAGGCGCTTCGGCAACCCCAGGGTCAGTTCCGGATCGCAGATCGCCATCTTGGGCATCAGGTTCGGGCTCGACAGCACGATCTTGCGGCCCTCCTCCGTGATGATGACCAGGCCGCCGCCGACCTCGCTGCCCGTGCCCGCGGTCGTCGGGATGGCGATGTTCGGCGGCGCCGCGCCGATCCTGTCGCGCCCGCCATTCACCGCGGACCAATCGTCGATGGGCCCGTCATGGGACGCGCACAGGGCAACCGCCTTGCCCAAATCCATGGACGAGCCGCCGCCAATGGAGATGACGCCGTCGCAGCCATCCTCCTTGAAGATTTCGACCGCCTGGCGCACGGCGCCTTCCGTCGGGTTCGCCGGCGTATCCTGAAACACCGACGGCGTGACATCGTTCGGCAGCATGCCGCGGACGGTATCGAAGATGCCGGTCTCGACGATACCCCGGTCGGTGCAGATCAGCGGCCGCGTGATGCCGTTCCGCTTCAAGGCGTCGCCGAGAACCTTGATCGCGCCGAAATCGATTTCCATCAGGGTCGGGTAGGAGATTCTGGCCATCACTCACTCGCCTTTTTCATCGGAAGATCAGTCTCGACGCAGGGCTATACGCTGAATCCGCCCAACTTGGTTTCGAGATATTCGACGATGCCTTCGCGGCCGCCTTCGCGGCCGAGGCCGCTTTCCTTGGCGCCGCCGAACGGCGCGGCCGCGGCGGTCGGGTTGATGTCGTTGATACCGACGATGCCAAAGCGCAGCCCCTCGAACATGCGCATCGCGCGGCTGATATTGTTCGTATAGACATAGGCGGCGAGCCCGTAATGGGTGTCGTTCGCCATGGTCAGCGCCGTCTCGTCATCGTCGAAGGCGATTACCGGCGCGACAGGACCGAAGGTCTCCTCACGATAAATGGTCATCGCTTCGGTAACGCCGGTCAGCACGGTCGGGGCATAGAAATGGCCCTTATCGAGGCCGTCATCCATGAGGCGATGCCCGCCGCACATCACGGTAGCGCCCTTTTCCTTGGCGTCCTCGACCTGGCGTTCGACCTTGGCAATCGCCGCTTCGTTGACCAGCGGTCCGATCGAAATGCCGTCCTCCATGCCGTTGCCGCCGCGCATGCGGGTGACCCGCTCGGTCAGCGTCTCGACGAAGGGCTCGACGATGCTCGAATGCACGAACAGACGGTTCGGGCTGATACAAGCCTGGCCCGTGTTGAGGAACTTGACCAGCGAAGCGCCCTTTGCCGCATGCACAGGATCGGCATCCTTGAAGACCAGGAACGGCGCATGGCCACCGAGCTCCATCGACACGCGCTTGAGCTGCGCCGCCGCATCCGCCGCCAATTTCTTGCCGACCGCCGTCGACCCGGTGAAGGTGATCTTGCGCACCGTCGGATTGCTGGTGAATTCCGCCCCGATCGGCACCGGATCCGCCGCCGTCACCAGATTGACGACGCCGGCCGGGATCTCCGCTTCCTCGAAGATCTTGAAGGTTTCGACGGCGCAAAGCGGTGTCGCTTCGGCCGGCTTCAGCACGATGGTGCAGCCCGCCGCCAGGGCCGGCGCGATCTTCCGGGTCAGCATCGAAATGGGGTAGTTCCATGGCGTCACCGCCGCCACGACGCCGACCGGCTGATGCGCCACGATGAAGCGCTGATCCCCGCGCGGGGCCGGGATCGTTTCGCCATAGACGCGCTTTGCCTCCTCCGCGTACCACAGCAGGAAATCCGCGGCGTACCCGACCTCGTTGCGCGACGCGCGGATCGGCTTGCCCTGCTCCAGGGTCATCATGCGGGCAAGATCCTCGCGCCGCTCCATCATGATCTTGTGCGCACGGTAGAGATAATCGGAGCGCTGATAGGCGGTCAGGCCGGACCAGGCTGGAAACGCTTTCGCCGCCGCATCGATCGCCCGCGCCGCATCCTCGCGGCCACCGTCCGGTACGGAGCCGATCACCTCGCCATTGGCAGGGTTCGTGACTTCCAAGGCCTTGTCAGCATTTTCCCAGACACCATTGATATACATCTAAAAAACCTCTCTTTAATCGTCATTCTCGGGCTTGACCCGAAAATCCAAATCGCCCGGCGCGCCCTCGATCTGCATGGATCCTCGGATCAAGTCCGAGGATGACAGCTTGGGGGAGCTCTAAGCCCGCAGCACGCTCTTTCCTGCGTATTGCGCGGCGCTGCCGAGCTGTTCCTCGATGCGGATCAGTTGATTGTATTTTGCCAGCCGGTCCGAGCGCGACAGCGAACCCGTTTTGATCTGACCGCTGTTGGTCGCGACCGCCAGATCGGCGATCGTCGCATCCTCGGTCTCGCCCGAGCGGTGCGAGGTCACGCTGGTATAGGCCGCGCGGTGCGCCATCTCGACCGTCTCCAGGGTTTCCGACAGGGTGCCGATCTGGTTGACCTTGACCAGGATCGAGTTGGCAACGCCTTCCGCGATGCCGCGGCTCAGCCGCTCCGCATTGGTGACGAACAGATCGTCGCCGACGAGCTGCACCTTGCCGCCCAATTCCTTGGTCAGTGCCGCCCAACCGCTCCAATCATCTTCATCCATGCCGTCTTCGATCGACAGGATCGGATAGCGCGACACGAGATCTGCGAGATACCCGACCATGCCGTCGGAATCGAGTGTCTTGCCCTCGCCCGCCAGCTCATACTTGCCGTCCTTGAAGAACTCGCTGGCGGCGCAGTCGAGCGCCAACATGACGTCATCACCGGGCGCATAGCCCGCCGTCTCGATCGCCTTCATGACGAAGCCCAGCGCCTCATCGGTCGAGCCGACACTGGGTGCGAAGCCGCCCTCGTCGCCGACATTGGTATTGTGGCCGGCATCCTGCAGCGCCTTCTTCAGCGACTGGAATATCTCCGCCCCGATCCGCACGCCGTCCGCCAGCGATCCCGCCGCCACCGGCATGACCATGAACTCCTGGATATCGACCGGATTGTCCGCGTGCGCGCCGCCATTGATGATGTTCATCATCGGCACCGGCAAGGTGCGCGCATAGGCGCCGCCGAAATAGCGATAGAGCGGCAGTCCGGCATCCTCCGCAGCCGCCTTGGCCACCGCCAGCGACACGCCGAGCATCGCATTGGCGCCAAGCCGCGCCTTGTTCGGCGTGCCGTCGAGATCGATCATCATGCGGTCGATCTTGACCTGATCGTCCGCGTCCATACCGCTCAACAGATCGAAGATCTCGCCATTGACCGCATCGACGGCCTGACGAACCCCCTTGCCGCCATAGCGGCCATCGCCGTCGCGCAATTCCAGCGCTTCATACTTGCCGGTGGATGCGCCCGACGGGACGCCGGCGCGCCCAAAGGCCCCACTTTCTAAGGTCACATCGACCTCGACGGTCGGGTTACCGCGGCTGTCGAGAATTTCGCGCGCGTGGATATCGAGAATGGCGGTCATGGCTACGTGGCCTCCCCAGGACAGTCAATTTCGCTATGAATTACGGTATTCGGTGGCAGATGGCTACCGGTTGCGGCGATTCGCGCTCAATTCCGGCCTTTCGATAGCCGGTCGAAGGCCATCAGGGTCTCAACCAAGCCGCCAAAGTCCTTCAACGGGACCATGTTCGGACCGTCGGACGGCGCATTATCGGGATCCTGGTGGGTCTCCATGAACACGGCCGCGACACCGACCGCCACCGCCGCACGCGCCAGGACGGGCACATATTCCCGCTGGCCGCCGGACGTGCCCCCCTGACCGCCCGGCTGTTGCACCGAATGGGTGGCGTCGAAGACGACCGGAAAGCCCGTTGCCGCCAGTTCCGGCAATGCCCGCATGTCGCTGACCAGCGTGTTGTAGCCGAAGCTGGCGCCGCGCTCACAGACCATCAGATTGTCATTACCCGCCTGTACGCATTTGGCGACGACGTTCTTCATGTCCCATGGCGCCAGGAACTGACCCTTCTTGATGTTGATCGCCCGGCCGGTTTCCGCCGCCGCTACAAGCAGATCGGTCTGCCGGCAGAGATAGGCGGGAATTTGCAGCACATCGACCGACTGCGCGACGACCGCGCATTGATGCGGCTCGTGCACGTCGGTCAGCACGGGGCAGCCGACCGTATCGCGGACCTCGGCGAAGATCTCCATCGCCTTGTCCAAGCCGATGCCGCGCTCGCTCGAAATCGACGTCCGGTTGGCCTTGTCGAAAGAGGATTTATAGATCAGTCCGAAACCCAGCCTGTCGGCCTCGCCCTTCAGCGCCTGCGCCATCTCCAGCGCGTGGCTACGACTTTCCATGGCGCAGGGGCCGGCGATGATGGTCAGCGGCAGTTCGTTGCCGATTTCCAGGGCCCCGACTTTGATCGATCCAGCCACCTCAGACGAGCCTCGACTGTTCCATGGCGGCCTTGATGAAGCTGCGGAAAAGCGGGTGCGGTTCGAACGGCTTCGATTTCAATTCGGGGTGGAACTGGACGCCGACGAACCAGGGATGATCCGGAATTTCAACGATTTCCGGCAGTTCACCATCCGGCGACATACCGGAGAAGCGGACCCCATGCTGCTCCAGCCGGTCCTTGAAGTTGATATTGACCTCGTAGCGGTGCCGATGGCGCTCGCCGATATCGAGCTTGTCGCCATAGATGGCGGCCACCCGCGATCCCGGGGTCAGGCTGCATGGATAGGCGCCGAGGCGCATCGTGCCGCCGAAATCGTCATTCGCACTCCGGCGCTCGACCACGTTGCCGCGGGTCCACTCGGTCAACAGGCCGACGATCGGTTCGTCACAGGGCCCGAATTCGGTTGATCCGGCGCCCTCGATGCCGGCGAGATTGCGCGCCGCTTCGATCACCGCCATCTGCATCCCGAAACAAATACCGAAATAGGGCACCTGCCGTTCGCGGGCGAAGCGCGCCGCCTTGATCTTGCCTTCGGCGCCGCGATGCCCGAAACCGCCCGGCACGAGAATGCCATGGCAGCCTTCGAGATAGTTGATGGCATCCTCGCGTTCGAAGATTTCCGATTCCAACCAGTTCAGATTGACGCGCACATTGTTGGCGATGCCGCCATGGTGCAGCGCCTCGCCCAATGATTTATAGGCGTCGAGCAGGTTCGTGTATTTGCCGACGACGGCGATATTGACCTCGCCTTCCGGCGCCCGGATCCGATGCACCACCTCGTTCCAACGCCCGAGATCGATATCGTCTTCGGTATCCTCTTCCATCATACCGAAATACCGCAGCACTTCGGTGTCGAATCCCTGCTCATGGTAGGAGATCGGCACCTGATAGATCGTGTCGACATCCAACGCGGGAATGACCCGGCTGTCCCGGACATTGCAGAACAGGGCGATCTTCTTGCGCGCGTCCGGCGGAATCTCCCGGTCGCAGCGGCACAGCAGCATGTCGGCCTGAATACCGATATTGAGCAATTCCTTGGCCGAGTGCTGCGTCGGCTTGGTCTTCAGCTCGCCGGCCGAGGGTATGTACGGCACCAGGGTCAGATGGATGAACAGCGTCCGTTCGGCCCCCAGCTCGTTGCGCAGCTGGCGGATCGCTTCCAGGAACGGCAGCCCCTCGATATCGCCGACCGTGCCGCCGATCTCGCACAGCACGAAATCTTCGTTGTCCAGATCGCTGAGGACGAAATCCTTGATCGCGTCGGTAACGTGCGGAATGACCTGTACCGTCCCGCCGAGATAGTCGCCGCGCCGCTCCTTGGCGATCACGTTGGAATAGATCCGGCCGGTCGTCACATTGTCGCTGCGCCGCGCCGGCACGCCGGTATAGCGCTCGTAATGACCGAGATCGAGGTCGGTCTCCGCCCCATCGTCCGTCACGTAGACTTCGCCGTGCTGATACGGGCTCATCGTACCCGGATCGACATTCAGATAGGGGTCGAGCTTGCGC
>JAPPPC010000659.1 GCA_028817685.1 Rhodospirillaceae bacterium | reverse complement strand
GACCATCCCGACCCGACGGGCATGTGGGACTTGGGCATCTCGCAGTAAACCGCTACCCGCTACTCAGAGAAGGACAACGCCTTCATCGTCACTTTCCCCGTTGCCGGTCCCTGCGGCGCTGGGTAGGGCGACCGGGGGCACGCTGATTTCCAGCAGGAGATCCATGCCTTGTCGCATATCCGACATGATGAACTCCGCCTGGCCGATCAAACCGGCCTCACGCCCGCCGAATTTATCGTGCCAGGCACCCAATTTAACGGACAGGCCACACAGAATTCCGCCGACTGTCGTGTGGCTGCTTTCGATCATCGATTTTAGCTGATGAAAGGACTCGGCGGTCATGTTCTCCCACATGGCGCTCGTCTGCTGGTCGAACGCCGCGAAATGCCCTTCAACCGTCGCTTTGATCGACGCAAAGTCGCGCTCGAGAGCATCCATGGTGCGCATCAACGTAGCATTTTGCCGAAGCTGATGATTCTCACGGATCAGCTCGATCGCGGAAAAGAACGATTCAAGCTTCGGTTCCAACGCGTCCAGCGCATCGCGAAAATAGGCGAGCGATAGAAACGTATCGCCGTAGTCTTCCAAAAATCGTGGCAAGTCTCCAATTCCGATCCGCAAATTTTCGGTGATCAGCTTGAGGTTTTTCAAAGCCTCATCGCGGTTTGGATTGTCGAAGAGTGCGATCAATTCGGAAACGTCGGAGATACTCGTTTCGGCATCGCCATAGATCTGCCGGATTAACGGTCGGGTGAATCCGACCATGTACCGGGTCAATTGCGATCGCTTCTCTTTGGACAGGCGAAGGTTTTCGATGTCATCGACATCGATACCAAGCGTTCGGAGTTGAATGCGCAGGCTGTAAACGTCGAAACTCGTCAAGCCGCAAAGCGACCGGATCTTGTCCGCATCGGTAATTCGCTCATCTTGCGCGATATCGAAGACTTGTTCGAGAGTGACGGGATCAACCTGTCCGCTTCCCGTCCCCTGACCACGGAACACTTCGACCATACCTTCCATACGGACATTCTTGACCAAGCGCGCGCGGGATAGCGCGGGCGACTGAAGGGGAATGATTTCCAACGGCAGGAGGTGGAGGGAATCCTTCTCAAAATTGAATTCCTCGCTCGAGCGGGTTTGGGATTTTTCCTCGTCTGTAAGGCCCATCGATCGATCTTTCGCGTTCATCCCGCCGCCTAACGGTCGTTCACGCGAGACGGTTCGGAATTCTACCGCGCCGCCAACACGGTTTGGAACGGCAAAATCCAAGCCGGCAATGGGTTTGGTTAACGGTGCACGGCCTCCACTATCCCGGTAGTGACGGCAAGACCCGTCGCCGTCAAGCCTGCGGAGACGTCTTCACAGACGCGAGAGGCCTGCCGAAGCTATAGGCGCCGGGATGTTCACGAGCATCCAGCCAAGCCCAAAAACCCATGAGTCACAAACGGCTTACCAATTGTTGTGATCCTTTGAGGCTCCTGTGAAGCCTCCATGCGCCACATTAAACCTGCGGGTTCATTGATCACCCAACGCAAAGCGAACAGGTGTCCTCATGAGATGGAATTCATGGCTTCCATATATCGTCATACTGGCAGGTGTAATCGCTGCAGCAGCATCGGTGGGAGAGGCCTCACCGCCCACTTCACCGAAGGATCACCTTCTTGCCTTCAGCGGCGATCCGAATAAACCGCGGCGCCACTTTCGGGTCAAGGACGTCGCGGACTTGCCTGACCAGGAACGCGAGGCTTTGTACCGAGACATCCAAAATCAGTTGCAGTCCGGATACGCCATATCCGGCGACCCGACGGCGAAACACTATCAGCGCTGGAAGCGCGCCAACACAGCCCCCTACCGTTCCGCAACGCACGGCCGTCGCTTCGTCAGCAATTTCGTAAACGCAAAGGCTATGGCGTACCTGCAGTATGAGAAAGCGGGTACCCTGCCGGTCGGGGCCATTATCGCTAAAGACAGTTTCGTCGCCGCCAAAGACGGCACGCTGACGCCCGGCCCTCTCTTCGTGATGGAAAAAATGGCCAAAGGTTTCAGCTATGTCAGCGGCGATTGGCGTTACGCCATGATCATGCCTGACGGCAGTCTTTTCGGCGAAACGAATGGCGAAAATGCCGGGCGGGTCGAGTTCTGTATCGGATGCCATCTCGCGCAAGAAAAACAGGACCACATATACTTCGTCCCGAAGAAGTACCGCATCCAGTAGGCGCGTGTTTCCGGACGCAGCGGCCTTGCGCACCCCCGCAAACCGGTAGCTGTTGCGCAGCGCACCCGGATCGGCAGGGTCAAACGGCCGGCAGCCGCCCCTTCAGGCGTCCTTGCCGCGACTTTTGGACTTTCCGGAAAGG
>JAPPPC010000340.1 GCA_028817685.1 Rhodospirillaceae bacterium | reverse complement strand
TCGAGCGGCGGGAACGGTGGTGGGTCCCCGGATGACATCGACCCATCACGTCCGTCGAGAAGACGCTTAAGGTCATCGAGGCCTTGTTCCGGCAGCGGTTCGGGCGCCAGCCGGTCGAACAGCATCCCACCAAGCGCTTCGGCGTCCGCAATCGCCTCACGGCATAGCGGGCACAGCGCCGCGTGCGTCGCAATGGCCAGGGCGTGCGCTTCGCCCAAGGCGCCTGCGGCATAGCTGATCAGCAATTCCTCACTGACATGATGCTGAATATTCATCGCGTCTCTCTGAGATCATTGCGGATTCTGCGGAACGCCAGCCGCAACCGTGACTTGACCGTCCCCAACGGCAGACCGAGGGTTTCCGCGATGTCGCCATGCGACATCTCTTCGTAGAAGGAAAGGTGCAGGACTTCCTGCTGGTCGGCCGACAGCGCCGCCATCGCCGTGCGCAGGCGTGCCGCCCGTTGCGACTCTGCGATCTGGTCGTCAGGCGGTTTGTCCGCATCCGGCACAAAAAAGGGGTCGTTCGGATCCGGTTCCGGCCGCCCGGCTTTTCGAATCGTATCGAGATGCAGATTGCGCGCGATGGTGAAAATCCAGGTCGCGGCAGACGCCTTGTCCTGGCGGTACAGGGCCGCTTTTTCCCAGACCGCAACGAGGCACATTTGCGTCAATTCCTCCGCGCCCGCCGCGTCGCAGCCGCGCTTCATCATGTAGGCTTTGATGCGCGGCGCGAAGTGCGCGTAGAGGTCGGCAAACGCGGTACGGTCCCGCGCTTCGGCTACCGCCTTCAACCGATCCTCCAATCGCAACCTCTCGCCGTTACCACCGCGCGGCGAAAGGGCGCTCGCCGACGCTACCGAATGCGCAACCGACCGGAGTATACGCGCCGGACTGCCCGTAAGAACATAAAGACGAGAGAAATTATAAGGGCTCCGCGATCCGGCTCGCGGCGGCTGCCAGATCAAACATTGCCAATGATACGATCCGGCAATACGCGATTATCCGTTCGCGGACGGATGGCGCCGAGCTCGCCAGACAATGAAGGCGAGCGCACCCGCGAATAGGGGCAGCATCGGCGGCGCGGGGACGGGCGTGTCCGCACCAGCGGCCGTCGCCAGCGTGAACGTATCGCCGGGAGTCAGCTCCACGGTTTGCACCAGCGATGGCGGACCGGCAGGTCCGCTGGTCAAGGCGGCGATGCCCAAATTGACCGAGCCGGAGAAAAGTTGCGTGATCAATATATCGGTGACGTCATCGCCGAGCCGGCGCCCGTCCGGAAAACCGATCTCCGTGGGCAGGCCCGCTTCGTCGACAAACCTGTCGATCTGGATGTCGAACAGTGGTGTAAATGGTTGGAGCCCTGACGCATCGATGGTAATCGCGTTCTCATCAATGCGCGTCGCTTGCCGGTTCAGCGTAACCGTCGCCGTGTCCGGTGTGACGCGAAGCACTGACGGCTTAATTTCGTCGTCAAAAAACAAATCCAAAAAAAGGCTCAACTCAAAGTCGACGATTGGCGCAAACCCGCTTTGACCGGGCCCGAAGTCGTCAAAATCCTCATCGTCGACAGTTACTGTGCCGCGAATAATGAGCTCGTCGAAGAGGTCCCTTAGGGGGCCACCGTTTCGAACCGCTTCATCGACGATATAACTCGCCGGAACGGCATTCGCCGTAGGTACAATCCAAATTGACATCAGCGCGGCAAGCGCTGCTTTCCTTAAAGATTTCACAATAATCCCCATTCCAATGTTCCCTAATACTTAGGAATACGAATGAGAACGCGTTTTGGATCACCGACCAACACGGATCTGTTGTGGTCAGTTAGGGAACACGATGGCGCGTCGCCATCGCGTGCAGCGCAAATACGGTCAGGCAGCCGGCCGCTCCGCCGCGACTAGATCATCGATGCGTTTTCGGTAGACATTCGACGCCTTATCAATGAGCAGGCGTACCGGCGGACGCTGTTGCGGGCGATTTTCTTCCTCTTGTATCGCCTCCAGGATCGCCTTGTCCTCAGCGAAAGCGATGTTGAACATCGCGTCCATTTGGGCCGAGACGGCGTCGTCACCCTGGGCCGTGTTGCGGAGATGCATCCAGCGGTCGATCGTGTATTGCGCGTTGACCGGCGTCATGAAATGCAGGGCGAAGATCCGCACCCCTTGGTCGCGGTCTTCCTCGGCAAGCCGGGCGGCCGCGTCGGAACTGCCGAAATCGATTACCGCCGTACAAGGCAGGTGGAGATAATAATAGTGCCAGCGGTCGACCGTGCCCTGGAAATTGCCGAAATTCTTGAAAAAGCCGATCGGCGCGCTGTCGCGGATCCAGCGCCAAGCGACGATCGGATCGCCCTCGGTATCGACCTGCACCGGCACGTTCTCGCTGGCGGCATTGCCCAAGGTGGTCGGATGGACAAAGCTCACATGCGCCGGGTCGACCAAATTCTCCGCGACGTTGAGATAGTTCGACTTCAGATGCAGCGCCTCTCCCTGGTGCGCGTGCCAGCGCGGATCCGAGAACTCCGGCATGTTGAACAGGCGGGCCGGATCGGCCTGGGCGGGGTCGCCCATCCAGATCCAAACGATGTCGTGCCGTTCCTCGATGGGATAGGCCGTGACGTAGGCGTTGGCCGGGATCCGGTCTTGGCCCGGAATGCGCACGCATCTACCGGCCCCGTCGAAGGTCATGCCGTGATAGCCGCACTGTATCGTGTCGCCTAGCCGCTTTCCCTTCGACAGCGGCAACAGACGGTGCGGGCAACGATCCTCCAGCGCCACGACCCGGCCATCCGCGGCCCGGAAGGTTACGATGTTCTGTTCCAGGATGGTTATGGCGCGCAGATCGCCACCGAACTCGGACGACCAGCCGGCCACGTACCAGGCGTTCCTCACAAAACCCATCATGTCCCTCCGTGTCGGTCCCGACGACCGGTCAATCCACCGCGAGATCAAACCGTTCGACGACGCCGGGCTCGACCACATTGGCGAGCAGCGTCAGCATGGCGACCCTGGCATCCAGACTCTCTCCGCTATCGATCGCGTGGCGCAACCGTGCCTCGGCCGCCGCCGTGGCCTCAGACCCATTCACCTTGTCGAAATCGTCGCGGCCTAATACGCAATAGGCCAGTACCGGGGCGACCCGTTCGCAGCTCACGTCGATATCGGCGATGGCACCACCCTCGGCGTCCTTCAGCAGGCGCAGCACCGTCAGCTTGACGGAATCCGGCACCCCTTTCGGTTCCAACCCGTACGCCCGCATGGCGCCGTCGAGGCGATACACCTCCTTGGCACGGCCGCGAATGCCGAAGACGCTGAGAATGTCCATACGCGCAAGATGGTCCAATCCGGCACGAATATCCACCCTGAGCCGATCCCGCCCCGCTGTTTTGCCAGCATCGAAATTCCGTGGTAGAAAAAGCGACATCCTCGGTCAGGCCCGACCGGCCAAGTGGCACGAATTCTCTCATTCCCAAGGCGCTGATCCGGTAAACGAATGATGCCTTCAGCACGCGGCGCCCATCGTCGCATTGACGCCTTGTCAATGAATTCGGGTCATCTTGCACGCCAATCCGGGCTAAACTATGGATGATATTGTGAATTTCCGCCGGACGGCCGCGTGATTTCGCGCTCCGGCTTCCGTGCTGCCAGCAATTCTAACGGGTCGAGATAGCTATGAGCTTGTACACAGATTATCTGAATGAAATCGAAGAGCGTAAATCCCAGGGGCTGAACCCCAAGCCCATCGACGATGGGGCGCTGCTGAGCGAGATCATCGCGCAGATCAAGGACACCGGTCACGAACACCGGGAGGCCTCCGTCAATTTCTTCATCTACAACACGATTCCCGGCACCACCAGCGCGGCGGGCGTGAAGGCGGCGTTCCTGAAGGAGATCATTCTCGGCCAGGCGAGCGTTGCCGAAATCACCCAGACCTTCGCCTTCGAACTGCTGTCGCATATGAACGGCGGTCCCTCCGTCGAGGTCCTGCTCGATCTGGCCTTGGGCGATGACGCCGCGATCGCGGGCCAGGCGGCCGAGGTGCTGAAGACGCAGGTCTATCTGTACGCCGCCGACACGGACCGGCTGGCGGCGGCACACAAGGCGGGGAATGCGATCGCCAAGGACATTCTGGAGAGCTATGCCAAGGCTGAGTTCTTTACGAAGCTGCCGGACATCGACGATGAAATTAAGGTCGTAACCTATGTCGCCGCAGAAGGCGACATCTCCACCGACTTGATGTCGCCCGGCAACCAGGCGCACTCGCGCGCGGACCGGGAACTGCACGGTAAGAGCTTTATCTCCGAAGCAGCGCAGCAGGAGATCCGCGAGTTGCAAGCACAACACCCGGATAAAAGGGTAATGCTTATCGCCGAAAAAGGGACGATGGGCGTAGGCTCCTCGCGTATGTCAGGCGTCAACAACGTCGCCCTGTGGACCGGCGAGCCGACCAGCCCCTACATCCCGTTCGTGAACAATGCGCCGATCGTCGCGGGGACGAACGGTATTTCCCCCATCTTCATGACGGCTCTGGGCGTGACTGGCGGCATCGGCATCGACCTGAAGAACTGGGCCCGGCAAACCGATGACGACGGTAATCCGATCCTGAACAATGATGGCAACCCCGTTCTCGAGGAGCGCTATTCCGTCGCGACCGGCACCGTTCTGACCATCAACACGAAAGATCAGAAACTCTGCAACGAAGCGGGCGATGAGGAACTGATGGACGTCACCTCGTCCTTCACGCCGCAAAGTGTCGAGTTCATCAAGGCTGGCGGGTCCTACGCCGTCGTGTTCGGCAAGAAGCTGCAGACCTTCGCGGCAGACGCACTCGGGGTCGAGCTGAAATCCGCTTTCGCGCCCTCGCAGGAACTGTCCCACGCTGGACAGGGCCTGACGGCGGTCGAGAAGATCTTCAACAAGAACGCCATCGGTGTGGCCGAGGACACGGTGCTGCATGCGGGCTCCGATGTTCGGGTGCGGGTCAACATCGTCGGCTCGCAGGATACGACCGGCCCGATGACGGTGCAGGAATTGGAGGCCATGGCCGCGACGGTGTTGTCACCGGATGTCGACGGCGCCTACCAGTCCGGCTGTCACACGGCCTCGGTCTGGGACTCGAAAGCGGCGGCGAACACGCCGAAGCTGATGGAGTTCATGAACAATTTCGGCTTGATCACGGGACGGGATCCGAAAGGCGTCTACCATCCCATGACGGACGTCATCCACAAGGTCCTGAACGACATCACGATCGACGACTGGGCCATCATCATCGGCGGCGACTCGCACACGCGGATGTCCAAAGGGGTCGCGTTCGGCGCCGACTCGGGCACGGTCGCGCTGGCCCTGGCGACCGGCGAAGCGACGATGCCGATCCCGGAGTCGGTCAAGGTTACCTTCAAGGGCAAGATGGCCGATCACATGGATTTCCGTGACGTGGTCCATGCGACCCAGGCGCAGATGTTGGATCAATGCGGCGACAACGTGTTCCAGGGCCGGATCATCGAGGTCCATATCGGCACTCTGCTCGCCGACCAAGCCTTCACCTTCACGGACTGGACGGCCGAGATGAAGGCGAAAGCGTCGATCTGCATTTCCGACGACGCCACCCTCATCGAGTCACTGGAGATCGCAAAGGCACGCATCCAGGTCATGATTGACAAGGGCATGGACTACGTTGTCCAGATGCTGCAAGGGCTGATCGACAAGGCGAACGCGCGGATCGCGGACATCAAATCGGGTGCGAACCCCGCACTAACGCCGGACGCCAACGCCAAATACTTCGCTGAAGTCGTCGTCGATCTGGATCAAATCGTCGAGCCGATGATCGCTGACCCCGACGTCAACAATATCGACGTCTCCAAGCAATATACCCACGACACGATCCGGCCGATCTCCTATTACGGCGCGGAGAAGAAGGTCGATCTGGGCTTCGTCGGATCCTGCATGGTGCACAAGGGCGACATGAAGATCGTCGCGCAAATGTTCCGGAACCTGGAGAAGAAGCACGGCAAGGTCGAGTTCAACGCGCCGCTGGTCGTCGCCCCGCCGACCTACAACATCGTCGACGAACTGAAGGAAGAGGGCGACTGGAGCATCCTGCAGAAATATGCCGGCTTCGAATTCGACGACGATGCGCCGAAGACGGAAGCCCGCGTCGCCTACCAAAACATCATGTATCTGGAACGGCCCGGCTGCAATCTGTGCATGGGCAACCAGGAGAAGGCGGCGAAGGGCGACACCGTCATGGCGACCTCCACGCGTCTGTTCAAGGGCCGGGTCGTCGAAGACTCCGACGAGAAGAAGGGCGAGTCCCTGCTGGCGTCGACCCCGATTGTCGTCCTGTCCACCATCCTCGGTCGGACACCGACCTTGGAGGAATACAAGGAGGCCGTGGACGGTATCGATCTGACCAAGTTTGCGCCGCCCTTGCAGGCTGCGCGACCGATGCACAGCTAGGAGCCGCTTCCAGGCATTACATTCGAGCCATTTGAGGATCGCCTATTCCCGCGATAGGCGATCCTTCGCCCCGCGCCGGGTCCAGTGCGCGAGCCGAACAACAATGCGGGGGCGACGGCGGGCGCCTCGTCCGATACCCTATCGTCCATGAATGACGACGCGTTCTTTCCGGCAACCGCGATGCCGGACCGCGACTGGTGGGCGGCGCTGTGGCCGGACCCGTTGGGCGTACTCCGATCACTGGGTCTTTCGCCCGGCATGACCGTACTGGACCTCTGTTGCGGCGACGGCTACTTCACGGCACCGCTGGCCAAACTCGTGGACGGACAGGCTTACGCGCTGGACCTCAATCCGGCGATGCTCAAACAAGCACAAGGGGCCCTCGCGAATGCCGGCTCAGCCGTCAAGGCCTGGATTTGCGCGGATGCGCGCTACCTAGCGGAACATATTCCGGAGCCGCTCGACTATGCCTTGATCGCGAACACCTTCCACGGCGTCCCCGATCAGACGGCACTGGCGCGCGCTGTTGCGGCGGTGCTGAAGCCGCAAGGGCGCTTCGCCGTGGTCAATTGGCATCGCCGCCCGCGCGAAGAGACCACCGTCCTGAACACGCCGCGCGGACCGAGAACCGATATGCGGATGTCTCCCGAGTCGCTCCGCGCCGTCGTCGAGCCCGGCGGATTCATACTTGATGCGGTGATCGATCTGCCGCCCTACCATTACGGTGCCGTCTTCCGGGCGGCGGGGACCGGCTGAGGCGACGGCCAACCGCCTAAGCAAACCGCGTCATGCCAAAAAGTAACCGGCAGAACCACCGGGTAGGGAAAGCGACACCGGCCGAACATCATGGCGTTTCAAACTGAAACCGTAGACGATCTGTTCGCCCGCTTCGGCCGGAATTACCGCGTGCTGGTCACCGTATCTGGGATGACAGCGTCGTTCGTCATGGTCCTTTCCGGCACGATCGTCAATGTCGCCGTGCCCGACGTCATGGGTGCCTACGGGGTGGGACAGACCCAGGCGCAGCTCATGGCGACCGCCTTCAACGTCGCCATGACGACATGCCAGCTGCTCAATGCCTGGGTCGTCGCCGTGCTCGGGCAGCGTTACGGTTATCTCGCCACCCTGATCCTCTTCACGACCGGCAGCGTCATCGCCGGTTTGGCGGACAGCTTCGGACTCCTGGTCGCAGGCCGGGTCCTGCAAGGCATGGCGACCGGCATCATCCAACCGCTGATCATGGTGACCGTGTTCCAGGTCTTCCCCGAGGAACGGCGCGGCTTCGCGCTCGGCATCTATTCCATGGGGCTGGTGCTGGCGATCGCGGTGGGGCCGCCGGTTGGCGGGTTGGCGCTGGAGGTGCTGAATTGGCGCTATATCTTCTGGCTGCCCCTGCCCCTGCTGCTCTTCTCCGTTCCCTTCGGCATGATCTTCATGCCGTCGGTGCGCAAGCGCGGCGGACAGCCGTTCGACTGGCTAGGCTACGCACTGATCGTCGTCACCCTGTTTTGTATCATGACGGTGCTGACCGACGGCCCCAGCAAGGGCTGGACTTCCGACTATATCCTGATCCTGATCATGGTGGGCGCTGTCTGCGGAATCGGCTTCGTCAAGAGCCAGCGTCGGCCCGGGGAAACGCTGATCGACATCGCGCTGTTCAAGAACCGGCATTTCGTGATCGTCCTGTTTATCACCTTCTTTTCCGGCATCGGAAATTTCTGCACGACCTACGCCTTTCCCGTCTTCACGCAACTGGTGCAGGGGCTGACACCGCTCGATGCGGGATTCAGCCTGGTGCCCGGCATGATGCTGGCGGTCTGCTTGGTACCCTTCACAGGGGCCCTCGCCGACAAGCTGGAGCCGGGCAAGGCAATGATGTTCGGCCTGCTGATCCTGGGCATCGGTACCCTGCCCATGGCCTGGGCGGACGTGAACACCTCGCTCTTCGTCGTCATGGTCTATGGCGCCATCGGGCGCTTCGGCACGACATTCGTGCAGCCCTTCCTCATGAACACGGCGCTGCGGACCCTGCCGTCAACGAAACTGAACGCCGGCGCCGGCACGGTGAATTTTGTCCGCCAGACCGGCGGGTCGCTCGGCACCAACGCCTGGGTGGTGTTCGTCGATCAGCGCACCTTCTATCACAGCGACGGTTTCGCGGTGACGCAGGACGCGTCGAACGCGGCCAGCCGCGAACTGATCACTGCGATCACGCGATTGCTGAACGAGGCCGGTGTCGCGCAAGCGGTCCAGCAGCCCGGCGCGTTCCACTATCTGGGCGAGGTTATCTACGCCCAGGGCATCACGCGCGCCTTCCAAGACGGTTTCATGCTCCTGGCCGTTGCCTACCTGATCGCGGTGATTCCGGCCTGGGTATTAAGCCGGACGAAAGCGAAGTAAGAACGCGGCGGACTGCGCCTTTAAACGGTCCTGACCCTGACCAACGTCAACCACGCTTGATGCATATCAAAGCGGCGGCAGGGGTTTACCGCGACACTGCCGCCATGACCGGCGAAATTATCGCGCGCTACGACCGGCCGGTCCCGCGCTACACAAGCTATCCGACGGCACCGCATTTCACTGCAGCGATCACCGCCGGCCATTACTACGACTGGCTGACATCGCTCGAGCAGGAGAACCCGATCTCACTCTATCTGCACGTCCCCTTCTGCCGGGAGATGTGCTGGTATTGCGGCTGTACGACTCGAGCGACCCACCGACAGGCACCGGTTTCCGCCTATCACGAGCGGCTGCTGGCGGAGATCGCCTTAACGGCGGATGCCCTGCCCGGCCGGATACCGGTGCGGCATATCCATTTCGGTGGCGGTTCGCCCAATATGCTCGCCCCAGATGAGATTGCGGCAACCCTTGAACTGCTGCGCCGTCGTTTCGCAGTCCTCGACGACGCCGAAATTGCCATAGAAATCGATCCCCGGACCACAGCTGAAGAGTTTATCGATGCTTGCGCCGATGCGGGCGTGACACGGCTCAGCCTCGGCGTCCAGGACTTGAACGCTGCGGTTCAAAAGGCGGTCAACCGGGTGCAATCCTTTGAAACGCTCACGCGGGTCACGGAACGCGCCAGGCAACAAGGCATCGCCGATATCAATATCGACCTGATGTACGGCCTGCCACATCAGACGGCGGCGAACGTGGCCCGCACCATCAAGCGGGCGCTGACCTTGGACCCTACTCGGATTGCCCTGTTCGGTTACGCCCATGTGCCGTGGATGAAACCGCATATGCGGTTGATCGACGATGCAGCGCTGCCTGACGCTGAAGAACGATGGCAGCAGGCGGAAACCGCGCGGGAACAACTCGTCGCGCACGGTTACGTGTCCGTAGGCATGGACCACTTCGCGCGCCCGGGCACCCCTTTGGCAGACGCGGCGGCGGCCCAAACCCTCCGACGGAACTTTCAGGGATACACAACGGATTCCGCGACGACCCTGTTGCCCTTTGGTGCTTCCGCGATAGGACACCTGCCGCAGGGTTATGTGCAGAACGAAGCGGATATTCGCCGCTGGACAACAACGATCGACGCGGGAAACTTCGCCATAGTGAAGGGATTGCGCACGACCGACGACGACCGCATGCGCCGCGACATTATCGAACGGCTTATGTGCGACTGTCCGTCATCAAAAC
>JAPPPC010000330.1 GCA_028817685.1 Rhodospirillaceae bacterium | reverse complement strand
AAGAAGCCGTGATCCTGCGCGACATGCTGATGGGCGGCCAGCTCATCGAACTCGGCTGCGGCTTAAACCCGAAGGCTCCGCGCCACACGGTCTACCCAGCGGGTTCCAATTCACCGGGTGCGCTGCATTACGGTATCGATCTCGCCAAGCCGTCCGACTATATCCGCAAAATGATGCCGGAATGGGAAGAGCCGCCGGTCCATATGGATCTGATCAGCTACGACACCACGGTCACCGCGGGCAACGCCACCCTGATAGACGAGGGTTTCCTAACGTCGCTGCGCGCGCCCTCGGTCGTCGCCATGGCCGAGAAGTTCGGCGACCCGGTGGATCTGCTGGAGAACTGGCCGGAGTGACGAGAGCCTAGCCCGACGGCCTCATCGTATCGCAGATGAGTTTTTTCTCCTCGGCGTTCTTGACCATCGCACGGCCGTCCCGGCATTGGATCAGTACGAAGGGATCGACTTCGGCGTAGATGTCGCCGCTTATGTAGCTCTGCACGAAACCGAGCCCAGGCTTGTAGTCGATCGAAACGATCTCGACCTTGCCGGTGCAGGGGTTTTCCAGATTTTCCGCGGCGTCCTCGATTTCCATCTTTTCCTTGTCGAAGACTTTGAGGTGATAGTCCGCAATCGCCGGACACGGCACCTGCGCCGCCGCGGTCAATCCCCAACCCAGCGCAAAGACCGAACACAGCCCCCCGAAACCAGCCATCTTTCGGCCCAACGTCAGCATGGTGAATACTCTCCTATTCCACGAATTTCCGCGCGGGCCTTTCGCTCGCGCGGTGATTAAGGCTAAGAATATCGCAACAGGTAGCGATCCTGAACCACCGATTCAACAGACCGGAGTCATCATGGCCGTCCTCGCAGGTAACAGACTGTCCGCCAACCATCCGTCACCGCGGCACGGACCCGTCGGGGGGCCGGGCGTCTGGTACGGTCCGGAAATGAAGAAATCCGGCGCGTGGATCCATGCGCTTTCCGAGACCGAGCGCAACGAAATGGTCGATGCCATGCGCCAGGCGCGCAGCCGCCACGACGACATCGCCGATATGACCAAGGCGGACTTCGCCATGCCCATATTCGGGCAGACCCTGGAGGATCTTCGGCACGAGGTCATGCACGGTCGCGGTTTCGTCCTGCTGCGCAACTTCCCGGTCGAGGGTTTCAGCTTCGAAGAGATCGCGACCATGTATTGGGGCTTCGGCACCTATATGGGCAGCGCCCGGTCACAGAATGCGCGCGGCCACCTGCTGGGACATGTCACGGACATCACAGATCAGTATGAGGATCCGAGTCGGCGCGGCTATCTCAGTCGCCGGCATCTGCTCTATCACAGCGACTCCGTCGACATGGTCTCGCTGCTCTGCCTGCAAAAGGCGAAAGAGGGTGGGCTGAGCACCATCGTCAGCTCCTACACGATCCATGACGAAATGTGGAAACGCCGCCCCGATCTGGCGGAACGGCTGTATCGGGGCGTGCCGCGCAGCCGCCGCAAGGAAATCCCCGAAGGCAAAGGTCCCTGGTACGAGTTGCCCGTGTTCAACTATCTGGAAGGGCGCTTGGTAATTAGCTATCTGCGCCAGTTCATCGACGATGCGCAGGAGATCCCGGAGGTTGGGCCGCACGATCCGCTGCTGGTCGAAGCGCTCGATCTGATGACGGAATTGGCGGAAGACCCGGACCTGTTCCTGTCGATGGAGTTTGAGCCGGGCGACATCCAGCTGATCCACAACCACCAGATCCTGCACAACCGCACGGCGTACGAAGATTGGCCGGAGCCGGAACGCAAGCGTTACCTGCTGCGGCTGTGGCTGTCGCCGCCTGACGGGCTGCCACTGCCGGACGCCTTCGCGGAACGCTACGGCAGCGTTACGCCGGGGGACCGCGGCGGCGTTGTGGTTCCGGGAACGGAACTGAATGTGCCGTTCACGGCGCTGTAACGCCGGGAACGGGACGCACAATCCCGATTAATCCGCCTCAAACTGCAAGTCACCGCGCAGTTGGCCGGACCGGGACAGGCCGGTGATGATCGTGCGCAAGATGCGGCGCACCTCGGCGGTCGATCTGTCGCGCGAGGACGTTTTCGGCCAGATGATGTGCAGCGCGCGAGACAATTCGGGATTGACGATCTCGCGGGAGAAGAAGTCGGTTTCGCCGTAGTCTTCGAAAAACCCGTTTTCCGGCAGGATCGAATAGGCAAATCCGGATTTTATGATCCGCGGCAGCAGGCGCGCCGAATCCTGCTCCACCTTGATATTGAGAAGGACTCCCCGGTCGAACGCGGCCTTTTCCTTCGTGTTGCGATCATAATGCCGGCGGGTCGGGAGGAAGAGCGGAAAACTGCACGCCTGTTC
>JAPPPC010000824.1 GCA_028817685.1 Rhodospirillaceae bacterium | reverse complement strand
CGTCGAGACCGGCGAGGCGGAGCAGCGGCGGCTGCCAGGGCGGGGCCCTCGGCGGGCGCCGCTGTTTGCGTTTGAAACAGAAAAAGGGAGGCGGCGCCGGGTGAGGGGGAGGGGACACCCGGCGCCGCCTTGCCGCTACGCGCTCTTCGCGAGCGGCGCGATCCCGAGAGCGTCGGCGACGCCCGCGGCATAGTCGGGGTGGATCGCCTCGAACAGGGCCAACTGCCGATTGACAATCGCTTCCGGTACCCCGTCCATTGCGGCGGCGATGTTGGCGAACAGACGTTGCCGTTGCGCCGCGTCGAACAGTTCGAACAGAGCCCGCGGTTGGCTGTAGTCGTCGTTGCCATCGCGGTGATCGTGCCGGTCGATATCGCCGGTTACGGCCAAGGGCGGCTCGCGATAGTCCGCGTTCTGGCTTGGGCCGTCGAAGCTGTTCGGCTCGTAATAGACATCCGGATTGCCCGTATCGTTATCGAAGAACCGCATCGAGCCGTCCTTGTGGTAGTGATGCATCGGGCATTTCGGCGCGTTTACGGGCAGCGCTTCATAGTGTGTGCCGAGCCGGTAGCGATGCGCGTCGGCGTAGGCGAAGATACGTGCCTGCAGCACCTTGTCGGGGCTGAAACCGATTCCCGGCACCACATTGGACGGGCTGAAAGCGGCCTGTTCGATCTCGGCGAAGTAGTTGTCCGGATTGCGGTTCAACGCCATCTCACCGACCTTGATGAGCGGGTAGTCCGCATGCGGCCAAACCTTGGTCAGGTCGAACGGGTTGTACGGTGTCTTGTCGGCGTCGGCCTCGGGCATGATCTGGACATACATGGTCCATTTCGGGAAATCGCCGTCCTCGATCGCGCCGAACAGCGATTCCTGATAGGTTTCGCGCGAGCGGCCGATGATCTTGACGCTTTCCGCATTCGTGTAGTGCGCGTGGCCTTGCTGGGTCTTGAAGTGGAACTTGACCCAGAAGCGTTCGCCGTCCTCGTTCCAGAAGCTGAAGGTGTGCGAACCGTAGCCGTTCATCTGCATCGGCGTCTGCGGCAGGCCGCGATCCGACATCAGGATGGTGATCTGGTGCAGGCTTTCCGGCGACAGCGACCAGAAGTCCCACATCGCCGTGGTCGACCGCAGATTGGTTTTCGGGTGGCGTTTTTGCGTACGGATGAAATCCGGGAACTTCAGCGGATCGCGGATGAAGAAGACCGGCGTGTTGTTGCCGACGAGGTCCCAATTGCCTTCCTCGGTGTAGAACTTGATCGCGAAGCCGCGCACATCGCGCTCCGCATCCGCGGCGCCGAGCTCGCCAGCGACGGTCGAGAAGCGCAGCAACAACGGCGTCTGCTTGCCCACCTGATTGAAGATATTGGCCCGCGTGTAGCGCGAGATGTCCTCGGTCACGGTCAAGGTCCCATAGGCACCCCAGCCTTTCGCGTGCACGACCCTTTCGGGAATGCGCTCGCGGTTCTGATGCGCAAGCTTTTCGATCAACTGGTAGTCCTGCATCATCACCGGGCCGCGCGGTCCTGCGGTCTGGCTGTTCTGGTTGTCGGCGATCGGCGCGCCGGCGCTCGTCGTCATGGTTTTCATCGCTCTCTCCATCGTTCGGTGTTGTCTGATGAAGGCAATGTGATGGAATTCGGAATGTTATTGAAATCGATAATTAATATGATATTAATCGATTATAGCGATGAATATTCGGGACCTCAGATATGCCGTCATGGTGGCGGATACCGGCCATTTTGGGCGCGCTGCGGCAGCTTGCCTGATCGGTCAACCGACCCTTAGTGCGCAGATCCGCAAGCTGGAGGAAGAGCTCGGCGTGACCTTGTTCGAGCGGACAAAGCGCAGCGTCGCCGTCACACCGGTCGGCGAAACGATCATCGCGCAGGCCCGTACCCTGCTCGACCAGGCCGCCTTGATCGAAGAGACGGCGAAGGCGAGCCGCGATCCGTTATCGGGTCCGTTGAGGCTCGGCATGATCCCGACCATCGGTCCCTACCTGACACCGACATTGCTGCCGGCCCTGCGCCACGGCTTGCCGAACGTGGTCCTCGACCTGTCGGAGGACATGACGGAGGTACTGGAGCGCCGCCTGCGCGACGGCGAAATCGATGCGGCGATCCTCGCGACGGAAGTAACCGACCGTCGGCTGGCGGATATCAAACTGTTCGACGAACCGTTCTGGATTGCACTGCCTCGAGAACATCCGCTTTCGATGGAAGATACGGTCAAGCTTCAAGCGATTGGATCGGATGAGCTGCTGGTGCTGGAAGAAGGGCACTGTCTCGCCGATCAGGTCGTTTCCTTCTGCAGCACCGCGTTCCCCGAAACGCCCAAGGTCAACACCCAGCATACCAGCCTGATGACGATCCTGGCCCTGGTCGGGGCCGGCCTGGGCGTGACCCTGGTGCCGGCGCTCAGCCTCAGCGGGTCGTGGGTCACAGATTCCGGCATCGCCTTGCGCCGCGAACATGCGGGCAAGGCCTTCCGCACGGTCCGCGTGGCGTTCCGTACCTCGTTTCCGCGCCGTCCGTTGCTGGAAAAATTCGCCGACATCGTGGCCGCGAGCCTGCCGGATACGGTGTCGCCGGTGCTGCGGTAATGGGACGATAGACAGTTCGGCCAAACCGGTTAAGGTTTCTGTCTTCAGTCTTCGAAGGGAACTTCCATGACCCTGCCGCTACCGCTCAACCTCGCCGAATGGATCGACACGCATCGCGATCAGCTCAAGCCGCCGGTCGGGGCGAAGACAATATGGACCGATGCCGACTTCATCGTCACGGTGGTGGGTGGTCCCAACGACCGGCCGGACTATCACGACGATCCGTATGAAGAAATTTTCTACCAGCTGCAGGGCGACATGACCCTCAAGATCTTCGACGACGGGGTGCGGCGTGACCTGCCTATTCGCGAAGGTGAAATCTTCCTGTTGCCGCCGCATGTGCTGCACTCGCCGCAGCGGCCCGCGGACACCATCGGACTGATCGTCGAGCGCACCAGGCCGGCCGGCGTGATCGACGGGTTCGAATGGTTCTGCGACGCCTGCGGCGCGCGCGTTCACCGGGCGGAGGTGCAGGTGGCGGGGCTGGAGCAGGGCGTGAACGATATCCTGGCGGCCTACGATACGGACGCGACCCTATGAACCTGCGACGCCTGCGGTCATGTCAATCCGGGCCGGGGCGCACGCGCGTAGCCTTTTCCGTCAGACCGTCGGGCCGTCGCCAGCGACCGTCGTGCGGTGCAGCGTCCGCTTGTAGACCGCATCGTTCCAGGGGCGGCCACGATGCAGCACGGCCCGATTGTCCCAGATGACGATGTCGCCGACGGCCCATTTGTGCGCGTAGACGAAATCGGGCTGCGTGGTGTGATCGAGCAATCGCGCGAGCAGCGCCTCACTTTCGTCTTCATCCATCCCTTCGATCTTGCCCGCATGGCCGCCCGTGTAGAGCGCTTTGCGGCCATTTACCGGGTTGCTTCGGACCATCGCGTGCCGGACCGGCGGTGTGGCGCGGCGTTCCGGTGTCACCAGGCCGGGCGCCACCATATCGCGCGTGCGCGCCGCATGGTGTAGCGCCACCTTGCCCTCGACTTGCGATTGGGTCTCCGCGTCCAGCGCGTCGTAGGCGGCGCGCATCGAGGCGAACTCTGTCTCACCGCCCTCAGGGGGCACTTCATAGGCGTAGAGCAGCGAGCAGAGCGATGGCGTTTCCTTGAACGAACTGTCCGTGTGCCAGATGCGGTTTGCCTTCAGATAGATCATGCGCCGATCTTCGGGCGGGATGATTGCGCCGTCGGTCTCCGAATTGTACATGCGCGAAATGTGGCTCGGGTTCAGATTGTTGCCGGCATGCGGCAGCATCATCTCCAACGGGCCGAAGCGCTCGCTGAAGGCGATTTGTTGCCCGTCGTCGAGTGTCTGACCGGGCAGCACGATGACGGAATGTTCTTCGAACGCCGCGCGCAACTCGGCGAAATCGGTATCGCTGAAGCCGCGCGCGATATCGATCCCCTCGACCCGGGCGGCGAACAGCGGATGCAGATTGGTGACGCTGAGGCTCATGCCGATATCATCGGCTTTCGTGCCTTCAGATGGCAAGGGCGCGCGCGTCGAGCACCGCCTGGGCCCAGTCCTGCGGCCGTTCCTGCGGCATGTTGTGGCCCGTCTTGTCGAAGACGCGGTGTTCGCGCGGGCCGGTGAAGCGCTTGCCGTGATGCGCCGTGCCGGTATTCACGCCATCGCTGCTGCCGTCGATCGTCACCGCGGGTACGGTAATTGGCGGCTGCGCGGTGAGTTGCGTTTCAATATGCGCGACCGCGGGGTCGCCCGGGACCAGCCCATAGCGGTGCCGGTAGGAATGGATCACCACATCGACGAAATTCGGGTTGTCGAAGGACGGCGCGGATCGGCCGAAGGTCGCGTCGTCGAAATCCCAGTCGGGCGACCACATGCCCCACAAAGTCTTGGCGACGTCGTGGCGGTTCTCGGTCAGGCCGCGCCGGCCGCGTTCGGAATGGAAATAGTACTGGTACCAATAGGCCGCTTCCTGCGCGGCGGGGGCCGGTTCGTAGGCCCGGGCGATATTCTGGATATTGTAGCTGTTGCCGGAGACCAGCGCGATGACCCGTTCCGGCCACAGCGCCGAGACGACGCAGGCAGCGCGGCCGCCCCAGTCGTACCCGCCGACCACCGCCTTTTCGATGCCCAGCGCATCCATCAGGCAGAGCAGATCGTTTCCGAAGGCCGCCTGCTCGCCGGATCGCATCGTCTTGTCGGAGAGGAACCGGGTCGGCCCGTAGCCGCGCATGTAGGGTAAGATGACCCGCGCGCCGGCCTCGGCCAGAATCGGTGCGCATTCGACATAAGCCTGCACATCGTAGGGGAAGCCGTGCAGCATGATGCAGGGCCAGCCCTCGGCGGCGCCATACTCCAGATAGGCGGTTTCCAGGACGCCGGCGGTAACGGTCTTGTGCTCCATGTCGCTTACCCTTCGATCGATGCCATCGCGCGCACATCATCCGGGCTTCGGCCGGCCTCGCGCAAGGCCTGGATCGTTTCCGCCTTGTCGCGTTTGGCGAAACGCTTGCCCGAAGGCGCGCGTAGGAGGCCATGGTGATGGTATTCGGGCGCCGGCAGGCCGAGCAGTGCCTGCAAGATGCGGTGGACATGGGTGGCATGCAGCAGGTCCTCGCCGCGGGTCACCAAGGTGACGCCCTGCGCCGCGTCGTCCAATGTCACGGCCAGGTGGTAGCTGGTCGCCACATCCTTGCGCGCCAGCACCACGTCGCCGCACCCGGCGGGATCGACGGCGGTTTCGCCTCGGGTGCGGTCGTGAAAGGTAAGGGGGCCGGTTCGGTGCGCCGCGGCCGCCATGTCGAGCCGCAGTGCAAAGGCGTCGCCGGCCGCCTTGCGATCCGCCACTTCCGCCGCCGCCAGGGCGCGGCAGGTGCCCGGATAGAGCGCGCCGTCCGGCCCGTGCGGCGCCGATGCGGACTCCGCGGCCTGACGTTGCAGATCTTTGCGGGTGCAGAAACAGGGAAACAGCAGCCCTTCGTCTTCGAGCCGTTCGAGTGCGGCGCCGTAATCCGCCATATGGTCCGATTGGCGGCGCACCGGCACCTCCCAGCCGAGGCCCAACCAGGCGAGGTCTTCGTAGATTCCGTCTTCGAATTCGGGCCGGCATCGGCCGATATCGATATCTTCGATGCGCAGCAGAAACCGCCCACCAGACTCACAGGCCTCCGCGGCGAACAGGGCGCTGTAGGCGTGACCCAGATGCAGACGCCCGGTCGGGCTCGGCGCGAAGCGGGTCACGATTTGCGAATCTGTGGACATGCCCCTGGCGGTATCGCGCGTAACGCTTTAAGTCAATCCGCATGGTCACGACACCCGAAACGATCGCCGCCGCGCTGGATGAATTGGCGGGGCGTGACGCGGACATCGCCCGTACCTTGGCGGATGTCGGTTATCCCGAACCGCGGGTGCGGGAACCGGGCTTCGCGACCTTGTTGAATATCATTATCGGTCAACAGGTTTCCGTCCAGTCGGCCGCGGCCATCCGGGGGCGATTGCTGGAAGCGGCCGATCCGCTGACACCGGAGTCCTTCCTGGCGCTGGACGACGATGCGTTGCGTGCGGTGGGGTTCAGCCGCCGCAAGATCGAATATGGCCGCTTCTTGGCGCAGGACATCCAGGAAGGCCGCTTTGATCCGGACGCGCTGCCAGCCCTCGACGACGGCACGGCGTTGGAGCAGATCGTCGCGCGAAAAGGGCTCGGCCGCTGGAGCGCCGAAGTCTATCTGCTGTTTGCGCTGGGCCGGGGCGATATCTGGCCGGCGGACGATTTGGCGGTCCAGGTTGCCGTTCAGCATTTGAAGAGGCTGGAAGCGCGGCCGGATCGCGCCACAATGGATTTGCTCGCGGAAGCTTGGCGGCCGCATCGCGGTGCCGCGGCCCTGTTGATGTGGCATGTATACAAAAAGGCGGCGCTTTGACGACCGCAGGAACGGGAGAGTAACAGATGCCGAATTTGATGACGTTGGACGGGCCGCGATGGGGGCCTGCTGGGGGCGGTGAGGTCAAGCAACTGATTATCCTGTTGCACGGGTTGGGCGCCGATGGCGCTGACTTGATCGGCTTGGCGCCTCATTGGGGCGATATCCTGCCGGACGCCGCCTTCGTCGCGCCGAACGCACCGTTTCCCTGCGACATGGCGCCCATGGGTTATCAGTGGTTCAGCGCCCAGGATCGCAGTAACGAAGGCCGATTGGCCGCGGCGCAGGCTGTGGCGCCGACGCTGAATGCGTTTATCGATGACGAGATGACGAAGGCCGGCGTCGGTGCGGAAAACACGGCGCTCGTCGGTTTCAGCCAGGGCACCATGATGAGCCTCTATGTTGCGCCGCGTCGCGACGCGGCCTTTGCTGCGGTGGTCGGCTACTCCGGCCGGCTCTTGGCGCCGCAGCTGCTGGCTTCCGAAGCGGTGTCGAAGCCGCCGGTCATGCTGATCCATGGCGAGATGGACGATCTGGTCCCATTCGAGTCCATGGCGGAAGCCGAAGCGGGACTGACCGCGGCGGCATTCTCTGTGGAGACGCTGGCCTGTCCAGGACTCGGTCATGGCATCGATCCGAGCGGGTTGCAGCGCGGCGGCGCCTTTCTCAAGGCGGCGTTCGCCGGCTGATGCCGCTGCAGAACCGGGTAACGCCGACCGGTGAGATCGTGGCGGTGCCCGATCGCGGCCTCTTTATGGGCAACCGCGGGGTGCTGCACGACGAAAACAAGCGGCTCGGCCGGCGGCGCTGGGTCCTCAAGGCCTGGCTGATCTGCAAACTGGATTTCAAGGGGCGGCGGCGTACGGTCATGACCCCGCGGCGCTACACGGAGCTGTTCTTCCTCGACGAGGCGTCGGCCATCGCGGCCGGCCATCGCCCCTGTTACGAGTGCCGGCGATCGGACTTCCGTGACTGGCAGATCGCTTGGCATGCGGCCAAAGGCCTGGCGGATTTGCCGCGAGCGCCGGAAATGGATGTTTGCCTGCATGGGGAGCGGGTCGTACCGCGCGCAAGAACACAACAGGTGTGGGACGCTGAGTGCCACGATCTGCCCGATGGGACCTTTGTCATTTACGACGGCGGGCCGCATCTTGTCCAGGCGGCGGGATTGCGGCCCTGGTCGTGGCAGGGGTACGGAAGCCTGGTTGAACCGCCGTCGGGCACGGTGGCGGTGCTGACGCCACCGTCCAGCGTCGCGACTCTGCGCGCCGGATACCGGCCCGTTCTGCATCCCAGCGCATCCGGGTAGTGTGACAATTTCATGAAAAATTTCCCGACGAACCCACAACATCTTGTGTGGTCACGCCGTTTCGGATATCAATTTGCCAGCTGATTGATGGAAGTTGGGTATGTCCGTCGGAGTGAATGACTGGCCTGCGCTGGTGCTGAACGCGGATTTTCGGCCGTTGAGCTATTTTCCGCTGTCGCTTTGGTCGTGGCACGAGTCGGTCAAGGCGGTGGTTACCAACCGGGTCAATGTCGTCTCCGAATATGATCAGGTCATCAGCTCGCCCTCCTTTGCCCTGCGCGTGCCGAGCGTCATCTCGCTCAAGGAATATGTCGCGGCCTTGCGCATGCCGGCCTTTACCCGCTTCAACGTGTTTCTGCGCGATCGCTTCTCCTGCCAATATTGCGGGGTGGCGTTGCCGTCGCACGAACTGACTTTCGATCATGTGGTGCCACGTTCACGGGGCGGCCGGACGACCTGGGACAATGTGGTGACCGCCTGCGCGCCCTGCAATCTGCGCAAAGGCGGGCGGATGCCGTCGCGGGCCGGAATGAAGCCAAAACGGCCGCCGGCCCGGCCGAGCTCGTATCAGCTGCAGGAGAATGGCCGTCAGTTCCCGCCCAACTTCCTGCATGAGAGTTGGCGCGACTATCTCTATTGGGATACCGAGCTCGATCCGAACTAAGCTGAGCGCAGCTAGAACCGTTCCGACAACCAGATTGCGACCCGGCTGCCCGCTTTGATAGCGGCGGAGAGCGCCTCGTAGGCGGGTGCATCTTCCGCGCCGTGCTCAAGACCCGTATCGCGGTGCGCCAATTCGTCATCGCGGAATTCGGTGATCGTCGCACGGAGAGACGGTTCGTCGTCTCCCAGCGCGTCGAGTTGTTTTGCGTAGTGCTCGTCGATCACATCCTCGACCGCGACCGTGCAGGCCATCGCTGCCTTCGGCCCGATAAGCGCCGTCGAGGCGCCCAGCGCGTAGCCTGCGACTCGCCACAACGGTCCCAGGGCCGTCGGGCGAACCCGGCGTTCGGCGATGATACGGTCGAAGGTCTCGAGATGCTGCTCTTCCTGATCCGCCATCTCGCGCACGGCGTCGGCTTCCGGGCCACGCCGCAATACGGCTTTCTGTCCGGCGTAAATGCGCACCGCGCCGAATTCGCCTGCCTGATCGACCCTGACGATGCGGTCGAGCCGTTGGCGCGGTGTCGGGTCGCCGGGCAGATAGGCCGGGCCGGTATGTTTTGCGTCGCTCATCGTGCGTTCCGTCGCAGCAGGGCCATGGCGGCAAGACCGGTAGCCAGAGAAATCAGTCCATTGTAGCCCGCCATCGAAATACCGAACAGCGACCAGGCGACCTCGTCGCAGCGTACGACCGGCGCGCCAAGCACCTGGGCGCGCAATTCCTCCAGGGTCTGCGGTGTGCCACCGCCGCCGCTGCACGCGGTGGGACCGGCCCACCATTGCTGTTCGACCCCGACATGATAGAAGGCGATCCCGGCGCCGATGAGAACCGAAAGGGCGCTGAGCGCGACGAGCGCGCGGGACAGGCGGCGGTCCGCAAAGATGAACAACGCAAGGAGTGCCAGGACACCGGCAACCCACCAGGGCCAGCGCTGGTAGAGGCATAGCGTGCAGGGCTGCAATCCGCCGAGATACTGGAAAGCGTAGGCGCCGCCGAGGATCGCGATGCTAATGAACAGCAGCCCCAGTGGCAGGCTATAGGGTCGGTCGATCATGCGCGCTCCGTCTATATGACATATTTAAGCACGACGAAGCCGGCGACCAAGAGGACGACGAAGAGCAGTGTCAGCGGGCCGAGCCAACGCTCGATGAAGGCGCGGATCGGCGCGCCGAATTTCCACAGCAAGGCGGCGACGAGCAGGAATCGGGCGCCGCGGCTGATGATCGACACGATCGTGAAGGTCCAGAAGTCGAGCTGCACCGTGCCGCTTGCGATGGTGATGACCTTATAGGGGATCGGACTGAAGCCGCCAGCGAAGACGATCCAACCGCCCCATTCTGTGTACCAGTCCTGGAACTTGGCGAACTTGTCGAAGTAACCGTAGAAATCGAGAATGGCGCGGCCGATCGTTTCGAACAGGAAGATGCCGATCGCGTAGCCGGCGATGCCGCCCAGCACCGACGCGGCGGTGACGATGGCGACGAGTCGAAAGGCGCGGGTCGGCGCGGCCAGGACCATCGGGATCAGCAGGATATCCGGCGGTATCGGGAAGATGGAGCTTTCCAGGAAGGCGATGACGGCGATCCAGGCCGTCGCGTGGCGGTGCGCCGCCAACCCCATTGTCCAGTCATAGAG
>JAPPPC010000893.1 GCA_028817685.1 Rhodospirillaceae bacterium | reverse complement strand
TTCGCCTTGGCCGCGGCACTGACCCAGCTCGGCTGCACCGTCACCGATCTTGGCCTTATCAAAGACGACATCGATGTCATCCGCGCGGCGCTGACCGAGGCGGCGGTCTCGCATGATCTGCTGATCACGTCCGGCGGCATGTCCACCGGCGAAGAGGATCATATGAAGGCGGCGATCGAGTCGCTGGGCGCTCTGCATTTCTGGCGCCTGGCGATCAAGCCGGGGCGGCCGGTCGCGCTTGGGCAGATCGACACCCCGACAGGGGCCGTGCCCTTCGCGTTGCTTCCCGGCAACTCGGTTGCCGCGATTGTGACATTTCTGGTGGTGGCGCGTCCGTTGATCTTACGCCTGTCCGGGGCCGCCGAGGTTGCGCCGATCCGCTATCGCGTCCGGTCAGGCTTTACCCATCGCAAGAAAAGCAGCCGCCGCGAATTCGTCCGCGCAAAGATCGTCGCCGGCGAAGACGGCGCGCCCACCGCCGAGAAGCACGGCCGGAGCGGCGCCGGCGTGCTGTCTTCCCTGGTCGGCGCGGACGGGCTGGTTGCGTTGCCGGAAGACATGACCTTCCTCGAGGCGGGAAGCATGGTAGACTTCCTTCCCTTCACCGAGGTCATGCCATGAAGATTCTCTATTTTGCCTGGCTGCGGCAACGCACCGGGATCGGCGAGGAAGACGTCAGCCCGCCGGAGTCCGTTCGCGATGTCGCATCGCTGGTCGATTGGCTGAAACAGCGTAATCCGGCGTTCGCCGAAGCGCTGGCGGACACCAGCACGTTACGCGTCGCCGTCAATCAGGAATTCGCAAGCTTCGACACCGCCCTGAACGGGACCGAGGAGGTTGCCCTCTTTCCCCCGATGACGGGAGGGTGACATGGCAATCCGGGTGCAGCGTGAGGATTTCGATGTCGGTGCTGAGATCACGGCACTGACCGAGGGCAATCCGAGCATCGGCGGCGTCACCAGTTTCGTCGGGCTGGTCCGCGATATGGCGGATGGCGAGCGGACCAGCGCCATGACCTTGGAACATTACCCCGGCATGACGGAGAAAATGCTGGCCGAGATCGACGCCGAAGCGCATGATCGGTGGCCGTTGGAAGCCAGTCTGATCATCCACCGGTACGGGAGGCTTGAGGCCGGGGACCGCATCGTCCTGGTGATCGCCGCGAGTCCCCATAGGGACGCGGCGTTCGAGGCGTGCCGGTTCCTGATCGATTGGCTGAAGACCAAAGCCCCGTTTTGGAAGCTCGAAGAAGCCGATGACGGGGCGACGCGCTGGGTCGAAGCGAAGGAAACCGACGACGCTGCGGCGGCGCGCTGGGAGACGAACACAGGGACGAGAAAAGCGGGATAGTTATGGCGGAAATCATCAATCTGCGCGAGTTCCGAAAAAGCAGAGAACGAACATCAAAATCCGCGCGGGCGGCCGAAAACCGGGCGAAATCCGGACGCAACAAGGCGGAGGCAGCCCGCGACCGCGATGCGGCGGACCGCGCCGAGGCCGAAATCGACGGAAAGAAGATCGAGCGCGGCGAAAGCGACCGTCCCGCAGACCCAAAGTAACGATGCTGCGTTCCGGGGTATTTCAATACCTGGCGATCGAGCGGGTCCGCTACGGTGCGCCGTTCGCAGAAGCCGTCGCGGCTGAAGCCGCGCAGGTCGGTGCAGAGCGTGTCTTCGTGTTGGCGAGTGGCACGCTGGTGCGCGAAACCGATTGCATGGGCGCGCTTGAACGCGCGCTCGCGGGCAAGTTCGCCGGCCTGTACGACAAGGTCGGTGCGCATACGCCGCGTGACGCCGTGGTTGAGGCCGCCAACCAGGCGCGAGAGGCGGGCGCCGATTTGATCGTCACGCTGGGCGGCGGTTCGGTGACCGACGGCGGCAAAATGATGGTCCTTTGTCTCGCCAACGATGTGCGCGACCCCGCCGACCTGGACCGCTATTTCACCCGCATCGGCGAAGACGGCACAGTCGATCAGCCCGATATGGCCGAGCCGGATGTGGGCCTGATCTGCGTGCCGACCACCCTATCCGCAGGCGAATTCAATTTTACCGCGGGGTGTACGGATACGGTGCGGGAAATGAAACAATTGTTCCGCCACCCCAAACACGCACCGCAATGCATCGTGCTCGATCCGGCGGTGACGCGGCACACGCCGGAATGGCTGTGGCTGTCGACCGGGGTGCGCGCGGTGGATCATGCGGTGGAAGATTTATGCTCGCGCGACTCCCATCCTTTCGTCGACGGCACGGCGACGCACGCTTTGAGATTGTTGGGCCGGGCTTTGCCGCGAGTCAAGGCAGACCCGGCGGATCTGCAGGCACGACTCGACTGCCAAATGGGTGCCTGGATGTCGATGAACGGCGCGCTGGCCGGTGTCACGAAAGGCGCCAGTCACGGCATCGGCCACGTGCTTGGCGGGACGGCGAACGTGCCGCACGGGCACACCTCCTGTGTGATGCTGCCTAACGTGCTGCGCTACAATTTATCGGTCAATGCCGAGCAGCAGGCGCAGGTGAGCGCGGCGTTGGGCCGCGAAGGCGCGGCCGCGGCAGATGTGCTACGCGACCTGATTACCGGTCTCGATCAACCGGCGACGCTTCGGGCGGTCGGCGTTGCGGAAGAGCAGCTTGATGTCATCGCGCGCAACGCCATGCACGACCGGTGGATCCACACCAACCCGCGCTCGATCACCACGCCGGACCAGGTCCGCGAAATTCTCGACATGGCCTGGTAGAACGAAAAAGGCCGGGCTGTCGCCAGCCCGGCCTCATCGAAGTTATTTACCGTCGTCCTATGCGGCGTTCAAGGTCGCGGGAACCTCGCGCCGAACCTCGGCATCGTAATCGTCCATCAGTGTCTTGGTGACGTCGCCCGGCGTAAAGCTGTATTCGCCGATTTCACGCACCGGTGTGACTTCCACAGCGGTGCCCGTTAGGAACACTTCGGAAGCGCCGGCCAGTTCTTCCGGCTTGATGTGCCGCTGCACGATCTCGTAGCCGCGCGCTCTGGCCAATGCCATCACGGTGCGCTTGGTGATCCCGTCGAGGAAGCAATCCGGTTCCGGGGTGTGCAGCTTGCCGTCCTCGAGCAGCATGAAGATGTTCGCGCCGGTGGCTTCCGCGATATAGCCGCGATAGTCCAGCATCAGCGCGTCGGCGTAGCCTTCCCCTTCCGCATTGTGCTTCGACAGGGTGCAGATCATGTAGAGACCGGCCGCTTTGGTTTGGCATGGAATCGTCGCCGGGTCGGGGCGGCGCCATTTCGCCCATTTCATGCGGATGCCGCTCATCCGGTCGGCGAAGTATGCGGGCCATTCCCAAACGGCGACGGCGGCGTTGATCCGTGTGGTCTGTGCCGACACGCCCATCATCTCCGAACCGCGCCAGATGATCGGGCGCAGATAGGCGTCACTGAAGCCTTGCGATTTCAGGACCTGCTGGCAGGCGGCGTCCATCTCCGCGACGCTATAGGGCATCTTCATGTCCATCGACGCGGCGCCGGCGGCCAGGCGCTCATTGTGCTCCGTCAGCTTGAAAATGCGGCCGTCATAGGCGCGAATACCCTCGAAGACCGCGGAGGCGTAGTGCATCGCATGCGACAGGACGTGGACCTGCGCGTTCTTCCACGGCACCATCTCGCCATTCATCCAGATATCACCGGGCCGGTCGTCGTAACTCATTTCCATCTTTCTTCTCCTGTGGCCTTCCGCCAAATACCGTCGTCATTCAAAAAATTGGACGGGTCGCTCTGGTCTTATTTCGCCTTGCGAGGATGCATAAATTTGCCGATAACCTTGGAAACCGTAACATACCGTCGCAAATCCGACGATGGATGTAACATTCTGTCCGATATATGTCAACAATGCTGACGTATATTTTTTTGAGATCCCAATACGGAGCAACCGAATCGTGACACCGCCGGCCAAAACCAGCGCCAATCCGCTGTTCCTGCGCGACGAGGAGCTCCGCCAGGGTATCGAGATGCTGTTCTACGCCTACCGCGATTTCATCGCGGAACCGGACGCCATCTTGCGGCGGTCCGGTTTCGGGCGGGCCCATCACCGCGTCATCTATTTCGTCGGCCGATATCCCGACACGACCGTGTCCGCCTTGCTCGACATTCTGCAAATCACCAAACAAAGTCTGAGCCGCGTGTTGGGCCAGCTGGTGCGGGACGGCTACATTCAGCAGGTCAAGGGACCGCAGGACCGTCGGCAACGTCTGCTTCGGCTGACCGAAAAGGGCCGCGACATGGAGCTGAAGCTGACCGAAGATCAACGGGCACGGTTTGCCCGCGCCTATCGGGACGCCGGTGTCGAGGCGGTCGACGGGTTCCGCAAGGTCATGCTGGGCTTGCTTACCCGGGACGAGGACCGCGACCGGTTCAAACGGCTCGACAACGGCAGCCGCTGATACATTCGCATGCAATCGGACCGGACCGCCGATATAATCGGCGGATGGTTGCGGATATGTCGCATATCCTGGTTGTCGACGATGATCGCCGGCTGCGGGAACTGCTCCAGAAATATCTGATGGATAACGGGTTTCGCGTCACCGTGGCGACGGACGCGGAAGACGCGCGGCAGCGCATGCGGGCGATGGAATTCGACTTGATCGTGATGGACCGAATGATGCCGGGCGAGGACGGTCTGGCCTTTACGCGCGCGCTCCGCGAGACCAGCACGGTGCCGATCCTGATGCTGACCGCGATGGGCGAAACCGAGGCGCGCATCGATGGGCTCGAAGGGGGTGTTGACGATTACCTCTCCAAACCCTTCGAACCGCGCGAGCTGGTTTTGCGTATCGGCATGATCCTGCGCCGGGCCCGCACCGCACCGGAACGCCGTGAGATCCGGCTGGGCAGCTACGTATTCGATCCGGAGCGGGACATCCTGGAGGGGGGCAGCGGCGACCTGCGGCTGACGACGACGGAGGCGAGCCTTTTGCGCGTTCTGGCGGAGAATGCAGGCCGGGTGCTGAGCCGGGAAGCGCTCACGGAACTTTGCGCGATCGACGGCACCGATCGCATGATCGACGTTCAGGTGACGCGCCTGCGCCGCAAGATCGAACCGGACACGAAGGCCCCCCGCTATCTGCAGACCGTGCGCGGGCAAGGCTATGTGCTGCGTCCGGATTAGGAGCGTGCCCAAGTTATGAGCCCGGCGCTTTACATCAAGCGGTTCCTGCCCCGGACCTTGTTCGGCCGTTCGCTGCTGATCATCGTATCGCCGCTGATCCTGCTGCAGGTCATCTCGACCCATATTTTCTACGACCGGCACTGGGACACCATCACGCGGCGGCTGTCGAGTTCCATCGCCGGCGACATTTCGATGGTCCTGGAAATGCTGCGCGAGAATCCGGCACCCGAGAACCGCACGGCAATCTTCGATCGCGCCCGCAGTACATTCGGATTCATCGTGACGCTGGAGCCCGGTGTCATCCTACCGAACAAGAAGCCGATACCGGCGAACGCGCGGATCGACCATTTTCTCTCGCACGCCTTGGAAGAACGCATCGGACCGCGTTTTCAGATCGATACCTCGTCGTTCAAGGAGCAGGTCGTCATCGATGTCCAGCTCGCCGACGCGGTGTTGCATGTGGTGGCGCCGGGCGACCGGCTGTTCAGCTCGACCACTTACATTTTTATCATGTGGATGGTGGGGTCGTCGCTGATCCTGTTCGCCGTCGCGTCGATCTTCATGCGCAACCAGATCCGTCCGATCCGGCGCCTGGCCCTTGCGGTCGACAGCTTCGGCAAGGGGCGCCCGGTCGAGGAGGATTTTCGGTCCGGCGGCGCGCTGGAGGTGCGCCAGGCCGCCTCCGCCTTCAATCTGATGCGGGAACGGATTCACAGGCAGATCCGTCAGCGGACCGACATGCTGTCCGGGGTCAGTCATGATTTGCGCACCCCTCTGACCCGCATGAAGCTGCAGCTTGCCATGCTCGGGAAGTCGCCGGAAATCGACGAGTTGAAAGACGATGTTGCCGAGATGGAAAAGATGATCGAGGGCTATCTGACCTTCGCCCGAGGCGAAGGTGATGAGGAGGCCATCGAAACCGATCTCAGCGATGTCGTCGATGAGGTGGTCGCGCAGTGGAAGCGCAACGGCGCCACGATCGATGCCCATGTCGAAGGGCGGTTGGATGCCTGGTGCCGGCCCAACGCGGTGAAACGCTGTCTCGACAATCTGATCGCCAATGCCAACCGCTACGGCACCCATGTCTGGATTCGGGCGGGCAAGCGCGGTGATGTGACCGAGATCGCGATCGATGATGACGGGCCGGGAATCGAAGAAGAGGCGCGCGAGGCGGTGTTTCGGCCCTTCTACCGGCTCGACCAGTCGCGCAATCCGGAAACCGGCGGTACCGGGCTCGGGCTCGCCATCGCCCGCGATATCGCTCGTGCGCATGGCGGTGACATTCTCATGGAAACCTCACCGCATGGCGGGCTGCGCGCACTGGTCCGCCTACCGCTCTAACCGCAAAAAGTCGTAACCGGGTGTGTCGCCGTCCGAGGGGTGGGGCACACGATCCTTCTCGTGCCATATGGCGGGGTCCAGGGCTGGAAAGACGGTGTCGCCGTCGACCTCGGCCTGAACTTCAGTCAGATAGATCCGGTCTGCGTGCGGTAGCGCCTGCGCATAAATCTCGCCGCCGCCGATTACCATGATTTCGTCCACCCCATCATCGCGCGCAATCGCCTCGCCCCGCGCTTTGGCTGCCATGAAGTCGCTTGCCGTCAGGGTGCCCTCAGCGACGAAATCGGCCTGGCGCGTCACGATGATATTCGTGCGACCGGGCAGCGGGCGGCCGATCGACTCGAAGGTTTTCCGGCCCATGATGATCGGTTTGCCCATGGTCACGGACTTGAAGTACTGCAGCTCGGCCGGCAAACGCCACGGCAGTTTTCCGTCTCGGCCGATAACCCGGTTTCGGGCCATCGCGGCGATGAGGCACAGATGTATCGTCAAACGGCGACCTTGCCGGCGATGTGCGGATGGGTCTGGTAATTCTCCAGCGTGAAATCTTCGTATCGGAAGGCGAAAAGGTCCGTCACCGCCGGATTGATCCGCATCGTGGGCAATGGGTAAGGCGCGCGCTGCAGCTGGATGTCGACCTGCTCCAGATGATTCGAATAGATATGCGCGTCCCCGAAACTGTGCACAAAGTCGCCCGCCTGGAGCCCTGTCGCCTGCGCCATCATCATGGTCAGTAGTGCGTAGGACGCGATGTTGAACGGAACGCCCAGGAAAATGTCGGCGCTGCGTTGGTACAGCTGGCAGGACAGCCGGCCGTCAGCCACATAGAACTGAAACAGGCAGTGACAGGGCGGCAGGGCCATGTCGTCTACTTGCGCCACGTTCCAGGCGCAGACGATATGACGGCGCGAATTCGGATTGGATTTTAAATCCTCGACCAGGCGGCCGATTTGGTCGATATGACCGCCATCCGGTGTTGGCCAGGATCGCCATTGCGCGCCGTAGACCGGTCCCAGTTCGCCGTCCGGGTCGGCCCATTCATCCCAGATCCGCACCCCATGTTCGCGCAGATAGGCGACATTCGTGTCGCCAGCTAGGAACCATAGCAGTTCGTGGATGATCGATTTCAGATGCAATTTCTTGGTGGTCAGGAGGGGGAACCCCTCGGCCAAGTCGAACCGCATCTGGTGCCCGAACACGCTGTAGGTGCCGACACCGGTCCGGTCGCCTTTGTAGACGCCGGTTTCCCGCACCCGGCGCATCAGATCGAGATATTGCTGCATGGGAACCAATTCTAGCTGATTCGCCGGTTTGCAATATCGGATTTCCACGTTTGAATCGAGCCTGCAATCCCGGGGCGGCCATCGAACCTTTTTTTATCGCTTGGATGGGCTTATATTCCAGATGTCGGGAAACCGACTATGGCGTTACAGGGCTTTATGGAATAAGCGTTGCGGACCCGGGGGCGGTACCCGGCGCCTCCACCAATTACCGAAACCGTTGAGGCTAGGCATCTGGGGGCGAAATAGGATCGACGCGCGTGGTAAAGATTTGGTCTGCGCCCGGCATGGCACCACCGTTATCGGGCTAAATCGCTTAATTGCGAACGACAACTTTGCGGGCGAAGCCCGTCTCGCTGCTTAGTCTGACTAAGTAAGCGCGGCCCGGGGGGCGCCGGGCAACAGAAGCCCCCCACTTTGACGTCCGAGGGGAATAAGGCGGCAAAACAGCCGCGCTGCAGGGGGATTATGACGGACGATATGATGCGATACGACTTTATGGTCGAACAGGCGCTTCGCACGGTCGTGCGCGAGGCGATGGGGCGCGTCGCTCAAGATGGCCTCCCCGGCGAACACCACCTCTACATCACATTTCGCACCGATGAGGAGGGCGTGTCACTACCCGATTACCTCATCGAGCGGTATCCCGACGAGATGACGATCGTTTTGCAGCATCAATTCGAAGATTTGACAGTCGATCACGGCGGATTCGCCGTATCGCTCAATTTCAACAACGTTCAGGAGCGGCTGCGCATCCCGTTTGCGTCGATCTCCGCCTTTGCCGATCCGTCCGCAAATTTCGGCCTTCAGTTCAAGTTCGAGGAAGCGGAAGAGAACATTCCCGGTCAATTCATTTCATCGGAGACCGAATTCCGGACCGACGTTGAAAATGACGGTGAATCCGAGGAGGAATCCGCCGAAACTGCGGCGGATGGCAACGTGGTGACCCTCGATACGTTCCGCAAGAAGTAAGATTCTGCTGAATCGCCAGCCGATTTTCCTGCCACGAAGGTGAATTTCAGGCCAGTCCCCCTTTTGGGGGACGAAACTGGGCACGCGACAGGGCCTAATCGCACCGTACCAACGGGAGCGATTGAATGCCCAGCGACCGATCACCGCAAGCCATTGCTGCCGAATTTCACAATGTGCTTGGCACGTATCGAAAGACACGCAGTGCGGGTGCCCGCCATCATCAGGCATTTCTCGCCGCTGTTAGCGCATACAGCGCGCACCACCCTGATGCTTCGAAGGCCGCCGCAGCACACGCCGTCACCCAAATGATGCGGGACATAGACGCACAGCCCGCTGCCTAACGAATGATTTTGGGTTCCGGAGTTTGGAATCGTCAGACCCTGCGAATGGGTGAAATTTCGGCGTTTCAGCGCGATTGGGCATGGCTGGCGTAAATTTGTCGCGGTAGACTGGCCGCACGGTCGTGAAAATGCTGCAGAGGGGAGAGCACTATGCCCGCCACCGATCATCCAACCATGTTTCCGCTTGGCGCTGACGAGACGCCCTACCGCAAAATTTCGTCCGATCACGTTAGTGCGGTCTCTCTGGACGGCGAATCCGTCCTCAAGGTGGATCCGGAGGCGCTGTCCGTTCTGGCGGCGGAGGCGTTTCGCGACATCAACCATTTCCTGCGGCCGGGACATCTGGCCCAACTGCGCAAGATTCTCGACGACCCTGAGGCGTCGGATAACGACAAGTTCGTCGCTTTCGACCTGCTGAAGAACGCGAACATCGCCGCCGGCGGAATCCTGCCGATGTGTCAGGACACCGGCACCGCCATCGTCATGGGCAAGAAAGGCGAACGTGTCTGGACCGGCGGCAACGACGAGTCGGCGCTGGCCGAGGGCGTGATGCGGACCTACACGCAGAGCAACCTGCGCTACAGCCAAGTGTCGCCCCTGTCGATGTATGAGGAAACCAATACCCGCACCAACCTGCCCAGCCAGATCGATATCTACAGCGAGCCTGGTGACGCGTACAAATTCCTGTTCGTTGCCAAGGGCGGTGGTTCGGCCAACAAGAGCTACCTTTTCCAGGAAACGCCGGCGATGTTGAATCCGGAAAAGCTGCTGCCTTTCCTGGAAGAGAAGATCAAATCGCTGGGCACGGCCGCCTGCCCGCCCTATCACCTGGCGGTGGTCATTGGCGGCACGTCCGCGGAGCTGAACCTGAAGACGGTCAAGCTGGCAAGCTGCCGATATCTCGACGCGCTGCCGACGGAAGGCGGCGACAAGGGCCAAGCGTTCCGCGACCTGGAGATGGAAGAAGCCGTTTTCAAAATGTCGCAGGGGATGGGCATCGGCGCCCAGTTCGGCGGCAAGTACTTCTGCCACGATG
>JAPPPC010000412.1 GCA_028817685.1 Rhodospirillaceae bacterium | reverse complement strand
ACCCTAAGAGGTTCGGACGCGGCCCGAGCAGGGAAGCCAGCGACATGACCAGTGCCTCGCGGATCGGGTCGATCGGCGGGTGGGGCACCTGAGCGAAGAGCTGCTTGAAATAGGTGTAAAGCAGCTTCGGCCGATCCGACAGCGCGGACAGCGGCGTATCGATCCCCATCGAACCGATTGCCTCCTGACCGGTTGCGGCCATCGGCGCCATCAGCGTTTTCAAGTCCTCCTGCGTGTAGCCGAAGGCTTGCTGCCGGTCGAGCAGGCTTGGCGTATTCGGCAACGGCTCCGCATGCGGGACTTTGGGTAGCTCTTCCAATACGATTTGAGTTCGATTGAGCCATTCCTGATAGGGACGCGATCCGGACAGCTCGGCCTTGATATCGGCATCGTCGATGATCTTGCCTGCTTCGAGATCGATCAGCAGCATCTTGCCGGGCTGCAGCCGCCACTTCTGGACAATCTTGTCTTCGGGCACCGGCAAGACACCCATCTCAGATGCCATGACGACCGTGTCGTCGTCGGTCACCAGATAGCGCGCCGGTCGCAATCCGTTGCGGTCGAGGGTCGCACCGATCTGCCGTCCATCCGTGAAGGCGACGGCGGCGGGCCCGTCCCAGGGCTCCATCAGGGCGGCATGGTACTCGTAGAAGGCACGCCGCTCGTCATCCATGAGCGGGTTGCCGTGCCAGGCTTCCGGGATCAGCAGCATCATCGCGTGCGCCAGCGAATAGCCGCCGAGCACGAGCAGTTCGAGCGCATTATCGAAACCGGCGGAGTCCGATTGGCCTTCGCGGATCAACGGCCAAACCTGATCGAGATCGTCGCCGAACGCGTCCGACTTCATCGAGTAGCGTCGCGCGTTCATCCAGTTCAGATTGCCGCGCAGAGTATTGATTTCGCCGTTATGGCAAATCATCCGGAAGGGGTGGGCGAGCGACCAGGCCGGGAACGTATTGGTCGAGAACCGTTGATGCACCAGGGCGATCGCGGACTCGACCCTTTCGTCGAAAAGGTCGGGATAGAACGGCCCAACTTGATCGGCCAAAACCATGCCTTTGTAACAAACCGTCCGCGCCGACAGGGAAGGGATGTAAAAATCGGCAGAATCCTCGCCCAGTGCCCGCGCTTCGTGCGACGCCCGCTTGCGAATGACGAATAGCTTGCGTTCCAGCGCATCCGTATCGGCGATGTCGTCACCGCGTCCGACGAATACTTGCTTGATGAATGGTTCGGTCGCCAGCACGGACTTGCCGAGTTCAGTATTGTCGACCGGCATGTCCCGCCAACCCAGGACCGTCTGTCCTTGAGATGTGATGCAGTCTTCCAGAATGCGCTCGCATTCTGCCCGCTGGCCCGCGTCCTGCGGCAGGAACAGCGTACCCACGCCGTAGTCGCCTGCCGGCGGCAATTCGAATCCCAGCGCGGCGCATTCCTCGCGGTAGAAACGGTCTGGAATCTGCAACAGGATACCCGCGCCGTCACCTGCCTTTGGGTCCGCACCCACCGCACCGCGGTGGGTCAGGTTGATCAGCAGTTGCAGGCCTTGCTCAACAATATCGTGGCTTTTCTTGTTTTTGATATTCGCGATGAAGCCGATACCGCAGGCGTCGTGTTCGTGACGGCTGTCATAAAGCCCTTGCGGCTTCGGAAAACCTTTCGGTGCGGTATAGCTCTGTTCACTCATCGCAGTCATATCCCCTGTGCGGCCTTTATCGCCCGTCGTCTTGATTTCGAATTCGCCCCTGCGCCGGTCGAGCGGCGCGGAACCCGTTGGGTTCAGTGCCGGTCTGTCACCACCGCTTTCGCGGCGCAGAAATCCGGTATGCCGAGTGTCATCTGGTGCGACATTGTGCCGTTCAGCATTACGGGGTTTGAAATTCGAATGGCCCTTTTATCGAATTTCGCCTGCAAATCCAACTGCGTTGTTGAAAACGCGGCGAAATCTCGCACCCCGGCAGTCGGGTACGCGCTACGGTTCGCCCTTACGCCAGCGAAAGTCGCAATGTGAGGCACCCTGCATACGCGTCTGCGTGCGTTGGAAATCCCAATCCGGCCGGATCAGCGCTTCGGTCGCAAAGTCCACACCGCAGGTCATCAGCGCGCCGATTTCCGGTTCACCGATGGACCGGAAATAGTCGGCGAATTGACAGCCGGTGATGTCATGACCGTATTCGGTGTCGCTGTCCGTTACGACCTCCCGCTCGACAGGGAAGTCCATTCCGCCATCCATTTCCGTGCGCGGATGGGAATTCGCCTCGTAGCCGCGCCGTTCGCGATGTTCGACATAGGCGCCCGCAATCGCTTCCCCGACGATCCGGTGCGCCTTTTCTCTACCGATTTCCTTTTCCAGTGCCTTCACG
>JAPPPC010000346.1:8329-10122 GCA_028817685.1 Rhodospirillaceae bacterium | reverse complement strand
CTGCTCGAACCGTTCCGGCACCGCGCCGAAGCGGCGGACCGCGCAAATGAGATGGACCCGCAGAATTATGCCGACATGCAGCGCTCAGGTGTGGCGGCTGCATTCGTCCCGGAAGCGCTGGGCGGGTTCGGTTTGCGCTCCATGCATGATTGGAACTTGCTCCTGACGACGCTTGCCCGCGGCGACGGCTCGGCGGCAATTGCAATCAGTATGCATTTGTCGGCGACGCGCGGTTTGGCAGCCCTTTACCGCAACAGCGAGGCCGGTTCCGCGCCCCAAATTCGCGCCCAGTCGATTTTAGAGAGCGTGGCGAAAGGCGAGATGCTGATTTGCTCGACGACGACGGAGCGCGGTACGGACAACCTCCATCCTTTGACCGAAGCGGTTTGGACAGAGGATGGGTATCGGCTCAACGGAACCAAGAATTTCGTTACCATGTCGCCCCTGGCGACCCATGTCGCGACGAATGTCCGGACCCGCGATGATGACGGCGATTTCATCGCCAACGTGCTGATGCCATTGAAGACGGACGGGGTGCGGCCGCATGGCGACTGGGACGCCCTCGGCATGCGTGCCTCGGGCAGTCAGTCGGTCAGCTTCGAGGATTGCCTGGTGCCGCACGACGCGGTGCGCAAGATCGGTCCGTGGGGACAATGGAGTATCCCGGTGCTGGTCAACCGCACCTTGGCGAATGTGCCGCTGGTGGCTGCGTTTCTGGGTATCGCAGAAGCCGCGTTCGAGATTGCCCTCACGGCGCAAAAGAAGGCGGAAGGCGCGTCGTCGCGTCCCGGTGTGCCGCACGCGCTCGCGGAGATGGAAATCCTGCTGGCGACGTCGCAGAGCATCATGGCCCGGATCGGTCAAAAGCTCGATCAGTTCATGGAAGAAAGCCGCGGCGGCGCTGACGCGACCTACGAGCAAGGCCATGAATTGATGAAGGACTATCAGAGCGCCAAGTGGGTGGTGAACCGCAATGCCATCGATATCGTCAGCCAGGCGATGGATCTGTTCGGCGGCGGCGGGTTTATGGCGCGCAATCCACTGACACGTCTGTACCGCGATGTCCGCGCCGGGCCCTTCATGCAGCCCTATTCGCCAATCGATGCACGGGACTATATGGGACGGGTGCTGCTGGGCGCGTATCCCGAAGCCTAAAGGCGCGCGCGGACCGATACGGAGTGCGGCCATGGATCCGATAACGCAAGGGGCGCTGGGTGCCGCGGTGCCGCAGGCGGTCGCCACGGCCCGAAAGGGACCCGCCCTGGTCGCCGGCGGCTTCGGGTTCCTGGCGGGGCTCGCCGCGGATTTGGACGTGTTCATCCGGTCCGCCGAGGACCCGTTGCTGTTCCTGGAATATCACCGGCAGTTCACCCATGCGCTGATTTTTATTCCTGTCGGCGGCCTGGTCACCGCGACGCTGCTGTACCTCGCGATCGGGCGGCGGCTGCGGCTTACATTCGGCAGGGCACTGCTCTACTGCACGCTCGGCTACGGCACGCACGGGTTGCTCGATTTCGCGACATCCTACGGAACCATGCTGTTCTGGCCGTTCAGCGAAGAACGTTACGCGGCCAGCATCATTTCGATTGTCGATCCCCTCTTTACGGTGCCCGTTGTTGTTTTGGTCGTCGTGACCGCTATCAGACGATCCCCGATCTACGCACGGTTGGCATTGGCCTGGGTCTGTATTTACCTGAGCATGGCAACGGTGCAGCGCAGCGGTGCCCTTGCGATGGCGGAAGATCTCGCGGCGGCGCGCGGCCACACGATCGAGCGCCTGCCCGTGAAGCCCA
>JAPPPC010000346.1:0-8319 GCA_028817685.1 Rhodospirillaceae bacterium | reverse complement strand
GCAATATCCTGGTGTGGCGGTCCGTCTACGAAACCAGGGGACGGTTTCACGTCGACGGCCTGCGCGTCCGGGTGTCACCTAAGGTGTTTCCAGGCCCCTCGATTCCGAGGCTGAACGCAGCGCGGGATTTCCCCTGGCTCGATGCGGAGGGCCAACAGCGTCGCGACCTTGGGCGGTTTGCGCGGTTCAGTCAGGGCTATATTGCCCGCAGCCCGGATGATCCAAACGCGGCGATCGATGTCCGCTACGCATTCCTTCCCAATACTCTGGGCGCGTTGTGGTCAATCGTCCTGACGCCGGATGCGTCGCCGGCGCGGCATGTGCGGTTTCAGACGAACCGCCGCGACTCCAGGGCGCAGTTGGGTGCGCTCTGGCGGATGATCACAGCGGACTGACCGGGTGCCGATCATCCGTCCGCTCCGCAGCGGTCACGGAAGGATGTTGTCGGGTTAGTCTGGTTTCGGCAGGTCGATGCGGCCCGGATCGCCTCGATATCTCTCAATCCATTCGGCACTCACCGCGTCGGACTGTTTGTGCATGTCGGGAAGAGCAGCCATTTGGACCGGTGTCCGGGAATAGCCGAGAAACTCGGCGATCTTGTCCGTCACCCGCGAGGGAGCAGCGCACAACGCGTCATACTGCACGGTCAGGAATGAATGCCGTCGTTGCTGGAAGAAGCGGTTCCAGCCATTTTTCTGCTCGATCAGTTTTGCGAGACACCAATTCAAATGATCGACATTGTAAAACGGTTTCCTGCCGTTTTGCGCGCTGCTGGATGTCCAGGCTTGCGTCTGAATGGCGCGGGAAAACGAGACGGCTTCGGCGATCGGATCGTCGCGCACCAGCCTCACGATCTTGAGGTTTCCCAACTGCCGGTCCAATCCGGTCAAATGTAGAAACTGCAAGTGATCGTAATGGACCTTGAAGCCGAACACGCCGTTCGCGGTCGTTCGTTTCTCCAGCAAGGTCTTCCAATAGGCGTCCATCGTGTCCGTCCCAAAGCGCGCCGAGAGCACGAGGACTGGCTTGTTGAAATTGAAGTACTCGGCGGGCCTGCCCAGGAATCCCGTCTCCCACAACAGTTTGGAAAGGAAGTTGCCGCCGGATCGCGGCGTTGAAGCGATCATGTAGAGATGCTTCGTCGGATTGGGTGACGGAACGTCGAACTCAGGATCGATCGGATGGGGGGGACTCATGTTTGGACGCTGCGATCAACCGGGCTTACGCCCCAGGAACGCGTAACCGAAGACGTCGAAAGCCCGCGCATTCTTCTCTCCGGCGGCGCCGCCGAATGTATCAACCGCGGGGCCGATCTCGATAGCTTCGAAGCCCGCCATCTCCATCATCTTCCGCCAGCCCGCACACGGCAGGCCACCGGCGATTCAAGCGGTCCAGAGATCAACGTCGGCGACGGCCGCCTCAGGGACCGGCTTGCCGTTGGCGATATCGGCGAACTGCAGGACGCCGCCTGGCTTGAGCACGCGATAGATTTCGGCGAACACCTGCTGTTTGTCGGCGCAGAGATTGATCACACCGTTGCTAATCACCGCGTCGGCCCAGCCATCCTCGACCGGCAAGTCCTCGATCAGCCCCTCGCGGAACGCGACATGATCCAGCGCCATCACCTGGGCGGTCGCGCGGGATTTGTTCAGCATCTCTGCGGTCATGTCGATGCCGACGATTTGACCTAATGGCGTGACCTGCTGCGCGGCGACGAAGCAATCGAAGCCGGCACCGGAACCGATGTCGACGACCCGTTCGCTAGGTTCGAGAGGGCGTAGCGAGAATGGATTGCCGACGCCGGCGAAGGACTCGACTGCCGCATCGGGCATCGGGTCGACGACGGCATCGTCATAGCCCAACCGTTTTGCTAAGGGGCGGCCGGTATGGAAGTGATAGTCGCCTTCGGGGGCAACCGCGACTTCGCTGTATTTCTTTTGAACCTCTTTGCGTAAGGCGTTCGCGTCGACCTTGTCGTCCACCTCTTCCTGTGCGCTCATGCATCCGCTCCCGTGAGTACAGTGGCCTATGCCAATTTGATGACTTGGCCGCTTTCATGTGACCGCTCCATCGCATCGATCAGCGCGTGCCGACGGACGGCATCGCCGAAATCGGGCGCATTCGAGCTGCCCGATCGCATCGCTGCGGCAAACCGTGCGTAGGCTTGCGCTACGTTGCGTCCCGGACCAGGCGCCATTTTAGCCGGAATGAGGCGGTAGCTGTCCGGCGGTACCGCTTCCGCCATTTCAGCGTCGCCCACGGCCAGTTGAAGTTGGCTCGGTCCGATATTGACGGAATTGGACGTCAGGACGAGGGTCCCTTTGCGCCCATAGATTTCCATCCGTGTGCCGCTCGCATTCTGCGGCACGCTGGCGACCTGATAGGAGACTTCCGCACCGCCTTCGAGCACGCCAACGGCGGTAACCGTGTCCGGCGCGTCCACGGGGAAATCGTCGCCTGTCACCGCGTGTTTCCACATTCCGATGCGTGTCGTCACCCGTGCACTGATTTCCGTGAACTCGCCCAGCATGTGGCACAGCGCGTCGATGGCATGGCCGCCCGGAATGGTCATCGGGTTGGCGCCGTTCTTGCGGATGCCCTGCCATATGCGGCCGTCGCCGCGCACGGGGATCGCGTTGACGATCACCCTGGCATTGACCGATACGACCTCGCCGATATCGCCGTTGGCGATGATGTCGCGGGCATACATGACGGCGGGGTCGCTCTGCGCCTGCAGCCCGACCAGGGAAGGCAGGCCGGCCGCGTTGGCGGCGTCGGCCATTTCCGACGCTTCGGCCAAGTGCGCGCCTAGCGGCCATTCGCAGCAGACCGGTTTCTTCGCTTCGATCGCTGCCGTGACAAGCTCTTTGTGTTTCGGGACTCGAACGACGACGGCAATCAGGTCGACTTCGGGATGGACCACCATCTCGCTCATGTCATGGAAGGCGAGGGCGGCGCCGAACTCTTCAGCAGAAGCCTTTGCGGTGTCCTCATGCGCCGTGCAAACTGCCTTCAGCTCGTAATCCGGTAGTGCCTGCAACGCCGGCACATGCGCGTTGGCGCCCCAGCCGCTGCCACCCGGTGTCACGGTCGCCCCAACGATTCCCACCCTGATCTTTTCTGCCACGATCGTTTCCTTTGCCTGTCTTTGCGAACAATGGTGTTAGCGGTTCCAGCCGATCCAATCGCACAACGCGTCGCCCAAAATGAGCGATTTGTCCGCTTCCGGGATCCAGTCGATCTCTTGGAAATGCGTGAGGCATTCCGACCAGGAACACGGCATTTTCGTAATGTCGGTACCCCAAAAGAGACGCTGCGGCCCAAACGCGTCGTACATGGCGCGGTAGTGCTTGTGGAGGCTCTTGAAAGGATAGGCATCGTCCGCATAGAACGGACCACCGGTCAGCTTGACCGCGACGTTCGGAAAGCGGGCGAGCGCGGTCAGTTCTTTCATGTTCGGAAACGCTGCATCGCCTTTGGCGCCTCGAAGTGCGCCCATATGGTCGACGATCAGCTTCAAAGCCGGATGGCGTTCGGCGATTTCGCCCAACAGGGGCAACCAGTCACCGGCCAGCAAGGCGAGCGGCATGCCGGCTTCCTCCGCCACTGGCCACAGCCAGTCCAAAGTGCCGTCCTGGGGCCAGGTCTGGTTGTGCGGTTTGCCGAAATAGAACCTGTAGCCCAGCATGCCGGGCCGGGCTTTCCAGTCTTTGATGATCGCGCCGCTTTCGGGTGGGTCGATCGGCGGATAACCGAAAATCGCGAACCGGCCCGGATGGGCCTCGACCGCTTCGACCGCCTGGTCGTTCGACGCCAAATCCCAACTCGCTGGGGGATGGATGATCGCACCGTCGATGCCGGCTTCGTCCATTCCGCGGATCGCATCATCGACCAGAAAGGGTTCAGCCTGATGGGGTGGTCTGGCGGTTCCGGTACGCCAGAGATGTATTTGCGCGTCAATGATCGGCATGGGAGCCTCCAGCAGTGGAGCAGGCCTTTAGCCTAGCCGACCGCTACATCTGAGCCCAGGTCTGCCAGGGCACGAATTCCGTGTCGCCGACGCCGATCTCTTCCGACTTGGTCAATTCGCCGGATGCGACCGAGAGCATCTTGCGGAAGATCGTCTCGCCGCATTCTTCCAAACTCTCGGTGCCGTCGACGACGGTGCCGCAATTGATGTCCATATCCTCAGCCATGTGGTTGTACATCGGCGTGTTGGTGGCGAGCTTCATGGACGGAACCGGTTTGTTGCCGTAGCAGGAACCGCGACCAGTGGTGAAGGCGACCAGGTTGCAGCCCGACGCGACCTCGCCGGTTATCGAGCAGGGGTCGTAGCCGGGGCTGTCCATGAAGGCGAAACCCTTGGTGGTGATCGGCTCGCCATATTTGTAAACGCCGACGAGATTGGTCGAGCCGCCCTTGGCGACCGCGCCGAGGGATTTCTCGAGGATCGTCGTCAAGCCGCCCTCCTTGTTGCCGGGGGTCGGGTTGTTGTTCATGTGGCTGTTGTGCTGCGCGGCGTATCCCTCCCACCAGTGGATGCGCTCGATCAGCTTCTCGCCCACTTCGCGGCTGACGGCACGACCGGTCAGTAGGTGTTCCGCGCCGTAGACTTCCGGCGTCTCGGCCAGTACGCCGGAACCGCCGTGCCGCACCAAGGTGTCGACGGCGATACCCAGTGCCGGATTGGCGGTGATGCCGGAATAACCGTCCGAGCCGCCGCATTGCAGTCCGACCGTCAGTTCCGAGGCCGGCACCGTCTCGCGGGTCATGGCGTTGGCGCGGGGCAGGATGCTCTCGAACCAGGCGACGCATTCCTCGACCGTTTTGCGGGTGCCGCCTTCGGCCTGCAGGGTCGTGTAGTGGAAGGTCTCCTCCGATGGTTGCCCCATCACTTCCAGCATCATCGGAATCTGGTTCGCCTCACAGCCGAGGCCGAGCATCAGCACGGAGGCGAAATTCGGATGCCGCGCATGGCCCCAGATCGTCCGTTGCAGCATGCGGAAGGCCTCGTCGTCGGTGCCGATACAGCAGCCGGCACCGTGCATGATTGGCACGATACCGTCGACATTGGGGTAGTCGTCGAGGATGCCGCGCTTCTCGACCTCCTTGACGATCAGCCGCGCCGCGGTGGCCGAGCAGTTCACCGAAGTGACGATGCCGACATAGTTGCGCGTGCCGATCTTGCCATCCTCGCGGACATAGCCCTGGAAGGTGGCGCGCTTGCCCTCCGGGATCATCTCGGTCGGTGTCGCCCGTTCGCCGAAGGCGTAGTCGCGCTCGAAACTTTCACCGATCGCCACATTGTGCGTGTGGACATGTTCGCCCGGCGCGATGTGGGCCGAGGCGAAACCGATGACCTGGCCGTATTTATGCACCGCATCGCCCGGCTTGATCGGCGTCACCGCCATCTTGTGCCCGCGCGGGATCGCCTCGCGGGCGGTCAGGCCGGCGGCGGGCACATCCTCCCCCTTGGCGATATTGGCCAGTACGACGGCAACATTGTCGGTTTCGCTCAGCAGCAGGGCGGTGGTGGCGGTCATCAGCGGCCTCGATTTGACGGTTGCGAGGCCGAGACTTTAGCGGCGAACGGGCACGAAGCGCCACCCCGCAGCCGCGAGGGGCGCCTGTGCAATCAAACAAGACTTTCTATGAACCGGCGGCGACGTCCTTCCAGTAGCGCACCGTATTGTCCCACATCAGCCGGTCATGCTTGCGCTGCAGACAGGATCGCATGGAAACGGCACCGACTTCGACCACACGGCTGTTCCAGCAGGTGTCGAAGTCCTGTTTGGCGGCGGCGACTCGATCCGGTGCGGCTTGGCCCAAAGGAGTCTGCAGACTGCGCTGCCACAAGCTGGCCCGTTGGCTGCGGTCCTTGCCGGCGGCAGGCGGGACGGCATTGATCATCTTGTTGAGCGACCAGACCGTGCTCACGGTGCCGCCAGCGCGATCAACGGTCGCCATACCGGTGGCGCGTAACGGACCGATGGCGAGCGCCAGGTCTGCCTCGGTCAGCGGGTTGGGATCGCCGGCGACTGGAACAGGGGCCAACGCGACGCCGCCGCCGATCTCGATCGCAGCCGCTATCGCGCCCAATTCGGAGAGCTTGGCCGCGTCCATCGACAGGGTCACCGCAGTGTGCCCGCGCCGGGCCGTTTCGATGCGCAGATGCGGGGCGGCGGGAACGGTCCGTGTGCCGCCGTTCGGACTGGTCAGTACCAAGCGCAGATGGCGGCCCTCGGCGACCGTGTAAGGGGTGGCAGCGTCGGGGATGTCACGTTCTCGCTGCAGGCAATAGGTGGTGAACTCCGCTTTGCAGACACCAGCGTCGCAGGTGAGCGCGGTCGGGGCATCGGTTTCCAGCAGCGCCAGCACTTGCGGCGCGGCATTGATTTGGGTTGGGACGAAGGCGAATAGGGCTGCGGCGAACAGCGGCCAGATGAAATGTCGTGCCGTCATGAAACTTCCTCCTCTCGTTGGCTCCAGAGATGCTTCAACGTCGGAATCGGAAAAAGCGTGCGCCCGCCCGGTTCCGGAGTCAACCGGAACCGGGTGGCGACGGCGGTCACGAATACGAGAGAGGTGGGGAAGCCGGTAAAGCTATTCCTGCGGATAGCGCCAGGGTTCGTCCGGCTGGTCGGCATCCTCGTCGATGGTCCATTGCGGCAAGGCAAACTCGTCGGTGACGTCGACGAAGACCATTTTCACTCTTGTGCCGATGCCTACGCTCTTAATCATCTCCGGCGACGCGAATTCGCCGTCGGCGGTGACCAGATTGCCGGCGACGCGTAGCGCTTCGTCCGCTGTCGGCTCGCCTTTCTGCGTGTCCAAATCGACCAGCAGGATCATGTAGGGAACCTTCTCCTTGAAGGCCGGCTGGATCGGGTGATGTACCTCGACATAGGAGTGCACCGTGCCCTTCGCCTCGACGGAAACCCATTCGCTTTCGCGATCACTGGTCCAGGGACAGGCGGTCGTCGGCGGATAGCGCAGCAAGCCGCTTTGCTTGCCGCGTTGCAGACGGAAGTCGCGCTCCGAGCAGTAGCGGAAGAAATCCAGATTTTCCCCATCGAGATCGTCGATGGTGAGGGTCATGCCCATATAGTCGCCTGAGATTGGCATCGTTCTTCTCCCCCTTACCGTGCGTCTTTCGCCATGACCATCGCTGACCCCGTGCCGGGCATTGCCCAGCCGAGATTCGCGGTCAGCTCGACATCTTTCACCTGCCGGCAGCCGCCTTCGGAATAGTCATGCGTGTGCTGTTTCTTGCCGTCCGGCCCGACAGGGCAGGAATCATCGACCTGGCCGCGCAGCTGGCGGGTGTTCTCGATGACCATGTTCATACCGTGCGTATAGCCTTCGCAGAGATGGCCACCCGAGGTGTTGTTCGGCCGCGCACCGCCCAGCTCGATAATGCCGGAGGACACATAGTCGCCGCCTTCGCCCTTCTTGCAGAAGCCGTAATCCTCGAGCTGCAACATCGTTGTGAAGGTGAATGCATCGTAGGAACCGGTGACGTCGATATCTTCCGGTCCGACACCGGCGTTCGGCCAGAGCAGATCCTTCGCGTAGTGGCCGGCAACTGTTGAGATCGGTCCGTGCTGGTAGTGCATGTCGATGCGCGGCTTGCAGCAACGGCCGACGACGGATTGGATCACCGCCGGCGGATTCTTGCAGTCGCGGGCCCGGTCGAGCCGGGTCACGAGGATGCAGGTCGCGTTGTCGGTCTCGACGCAGCAATCCAGCAAATGCAGCGGCTTGCAGATAATGCGAGAGTTGACCACGTCCTCAACCGTGTAGCGCGTCTTGTAATAGGCCTTCGGATTGTTCGAAGCGTGCTTGGAATGCGCCACCTTTACGGCTGCAACCTGCTCTGGCGTGGTGCCGTAATCGTACATATGGCGCAGGAAGGTGGGGGCGAACATCTGGCCCGCGCTTTGCCAGCCATAGGCGCGGTGATGGATCTGGTCGCCATTGATTGGAACCGCGGATCGGGCACCGGTGCCGCCGATACGGACCGAGCTATAGCCGTTCATGGCGCGGAAGATCGCTACCGTCTTGCACATGCCGGCTTCGATCACACCGATCGCGATGCCGATCAGCGCTTCCGTCGAAGAGCCGCCGCCATGCACGTCCATGTAGAAATTCAGACGGATGCCGAGATCGCCGGCGACGAAGGTCGAGAAGGTCGAGTCGTTGCCTGAGTAGCTGAGCATGCCGTCGACGTCGTCTGCCGTCATGCCGGCATCGTCCATCGCGTTCTTGATCGCCCAGGTGGCGAGCGAACGGGTTGTTTCGTTCGAACCGCGCCGATAT
>JAPPPC010000136.1:8851-10123 GCA_028817685.1 Rhodospirillaceae bacterium | reverse complement strand
GGTCAACGGCGCGGATACGCGCGTGCGGATGCGGACTGCGCAGGATCGCGCCGTGCAGCATGTTGGGCAGGGTCAGATCGTGCGTGTACTGCGCCCGGCCACTCACCTTGGCGGGGCCTTCGAGCTGCGGGCGCGGCGTGCCGATGACGCGGAATTCAGCGTTCATGCAGCCCCTCCCGCACGATCTCGCCGATTGCCTCCAACAGTTTCACATAGCCGGAACAGCGGCATAGATTACCTTGCAGCGCGGTCCGTATCGCAGCGTCATCCGGTGTCGGGTTGCGGCGCAGCAGCGCGATCAAAGACATGACGATGCCGGGGGTGCAGAATCCGCACTGGAACGCGCCGCGTTCGACTAGCTTGCGCTGGATCGGGTGCAGATTATTCAGGTCGCCCAAGCTTTCGATCGTCTCGATGCGGCGGCCATCGGTGCGGCCAAGCGGCACCAGGCACGAACATACGGCGCGCCCGTCCATGACGACGGTGCAAGCACCGCATTCGCCATTGCCGCACCCGATCTTCGTGCCGCGCAGCTCCAACTCTTCGCGCAGATAGACTGCCAAGGGGATTGCGGGATCGTTCTCGGTCTCCCGAGTTTGTCCGTTGACTTCCAGGTGAGTGGGCATCGCGGGTCAGGTCCCGACCTGCGGCACGACCTCTTGCATCAGCCGACGCAGATTTGTTTCGAAATCGTAGAGACCGGTCAGGGCGACGGGCATGCGAAAGCCCATCGTGTCGACACCGGCGTCGCGCAAGGCGCGGACGCGGTCGGCGCAATAATCGGGCGGGCCGGCGATGGCGAAACGATCGACCATGTCGTCGGGGATCGCGCCGTCGGGCAGCGCGACATTCGGATCGAACTTCGCGGCTCGGATGGTTGGGAAATGGTCCGGATCGACACCCATCAAGCCGCGGGTCTCGCGATGCATGCCGTTGATCGCCGAGCCGATCACCGGCCGGCGCAAATGCTCGATTACCGCGTCCCGGTCTTCCGCGACGATGGTGGCGCACCAGGCAAGCACGGATACCTCATTCGGATCCCGCCCTTGCCGTTCCGCGCCTTCACCGATCCAGCCGATGATCCGAGCCATCACTTCTGGGTCGGCGACGTCACCGACGATGACCCCATCCGCGTAGGCGCCGGCCGCCCGAAAGGCGTCCGGATGTGTCGTGGCGAGGTACATCGGTACGGATGGCGGGGCAGCGATCTCCAGCGCGACATCGTCCAGTGCGAACACATCGTTCGCGACGGTAACGCGCTTGCCGTCGAAC
>JAPPPC010000136.1:1712-8841 GCA_028817685.1 Rhodospirillaceae bacterium | reverse complement strand
GCACCCGCATGGTTTCCGAAATTGTTTCGATGAACGGAGCAACAGGGGCGCCGACCCGGTCGCGAATGCGCCGCTTCTCGCCCGCGCCAAGCCCGAGGATAAACCCACCCGGTCGGAGATCGGCCAGGGCCGCCGCGGCGCGGGCGATCTGGATCGGGTGACGCTGGAAAGGATTGGTCACGCCGACACCGAGCGCGATCTTCTCCGTTCGCGTCGTCAGATAGGAGAGGGCGACAAACGGGTCCTGCATGAACCCCTGATCGGGCACCCAGGCGAGATCGTAGCCCCATGCCTCCGCACGGGCGATGGTGTCGCCGAAGGTCGAGAGAGGCGGCGAGGGGACGAGGGAGAAACTGAAACGCATCGGCGGTCAGCCGTCCTTTTTCAGCCGTTGCCACCCGCGCATCGCGCCGAAGGTCTCGACCATGCCGTCGAAATCGCCCTGGTAATAGAACTGACAGTCGCCGTTGCCGAAGGCGGTCGCGACCTCGATGCAGAAGCGCCCCGCCGATTCCAGCACCATCGGCTGCTGTACGCCGGTCGCCGAGGGGTGGGTCTGTATTTCCGTTACCAGGGGGACGCCGACAACCGGTGCGGTCGAGAAAATGCTCGGCAAGACCATCCCACAGATATGGTGTACGCCCAGCTCGTACGGTGTGACGTCCTGCATCGTGATGGGGAACATGACGGGCGCCTTGCCGGTGACCATCTCCATGATGTGCAGCATGCTTTCATGCGCCCGCAGGATGAAGCCCTCGCGCACCGGCGGCGTCATCGCGAAGCCGAGATGGGAGACCATCTTGTTCCCTTTGCAGGTCTCCGGCGTCAGGATCGCGTCCATGCGCTCATCGACCAGGCGCGGATGTTTCTCGCTGCTGGGCAGTGGCGACATCACGAAGGGGAAGGGGTCATGCGGGGCCGGATGCGCCTGTTGGCAGATATGGGTCGAGACCAGCACGTCGCCGGCAAGCTGCTGATCGCGCTGCCGCATGCGGGCCAGGCGCAGCGCGCAGGCGAGCCCGACGATGCAGCCGTCGGCATCAGACGCCAGGCCTGGATAGTCCCCCGGCAAACGCAGACCACCGTTTGAGCCGATGATACCGGTGGTTGGCGCGCTGCCGCCGCCGCTTTTGCCGGTGCTGCCCGGGAACAGGATCTTGATGAAATCGGTCCGCCCGAGATCGCTTTCGAAGGGCGTGATCTCTATCGAATGGTCGCCATCGGGAAGGAGGGCTGCGAACGGGTCGGCGGCATTGCGCGCGTCGTCTAGAAAGTCGAGCACATCGAGAGTTTCACGCAGCATTCAAGGGTCCTTCCGGTGGGGTCGTTGATACGGCGCCACTGTAGCCCTTCGCATCGCCCGGGCAAGCTGCGTGTTGAGGTGTTTACGGTAGGCCCGTTCCCGGCACATCGACGCGGCAGTATTCGATCTGACCACGCCGCGCTTCGGCGGCGCCGGGACCAGACCCCGCGGCGGTGCAGATGTAGAGAGTCTTGCGGTCGTCGCCGCCAAGCATGCAGGCGTAGGAGCCAAGATCGCCGGTCGAGATGCGATGGGTGACCTCGCCGCCCTCGCGCACGCGTATGGTCTCCTTCAGGCGCGGGTCGGCGACCCAGATCGCGCCGTCCGCGTCGAGGCAAATGCCGTCCGGGAAGTTCGCGCCGAGATCGGCCCAGACCCGTTGATTGGAAAGAGAGCCATCGGCCGCGATGTCCCAGGCGGTCAGGCAGTTGCCGCGCGTCTCGCCGACGACCAAGGTCTTGCCGTCCGGTGTAATGACGCTGCCGTTCGGAAAACGCAGGCCGGTCGCCGCGCAATGCACCGTGCCGTCCGGGTCGACGCGTGCCAGATTGGCCGTCTTTTCCTCCGGCTCCTCATAGTGGTTGTAGCCGAAATTGCCCACATAAGCGCGGCCTTCGGCGCTGACAACCATGTCGTTGCAGTGATAACCGGCGACCGATGACAGGTCGGCATGTTCGGCGAGGCCGTCATCGGTCAGCTTCAGCAGTTTGCGGTCCTTCATGGAGACGATCAGCATCGTCCCGTCCGGCAGCCAGCCGAGCCCGGAGGGTTGATTCGGGACTGTCGCGATGCTCTCCCGTTTTCCCGAGGGGGCGACCTTCAGCACCTCATGGGCGTAGAAATCGGACAAATAGAGGTGCCCGTCGCGCCAGCGCGGGCCCTCGCCGAAATAGATGCCGTCCAGCAATACGGTCAGTTCGGTCATCGCCACGCCCTCAGTTCGAGTGTTTGAGGTACTGTCCGTACCAGTCGCAATCGACGAAATCGACATAGGCGTCGATCAGCTGTTTCGTGACCGGTCCCGGGACCGATCCGTCGCCGATGGTTGCGCCATTGACCTTGCTGACCGGGCAAATGCAGAAGCTGGTCGAGGTGACGAAGACCTCATCCGCATTGACCGCGTCGAAGGCGTCCAGGTCGGCTTCCTCGACCGTCATGCCGGCCTCGCGCGCCAAATCGATGGCGGTTTGGCGACTGACGCCGGGTAGCACGTAACGTTCCTTCGGGGTCAGGACCTTGCCGTCCTTGACCAGGAACAGGTTGCTGCCCTTGCCCTCGGCGAGATTGCCGTTGGTGTCGAGCAACACGGCCCAGGCCTCCGGATCGCGCGCTTTCACGTCGAGTTCGGCCAGGATGAGGTTCAGATAATTGTGGGTCTTGGCGCGCGGGCTCATCGTGTCGGGCGGCGGCCTGCGCACCGAGGAGGTCATCAGGCTGATACCGTCGCGGTAGTAATGGGCGCGCTCGCGGAAGGGCAAGGGGCGCGATTCGACGATCACCGTACGGTCCGGATAGTCGGGCCAGCGCGCCTTGTCGCCCGGGTCCATGCCGCGGGTGACCCGCTGCGTCAGCCAGATATCTTCATCCGCACCGACATTCTGCAGATTGTGCGCGGCCACTTCCTTGGTCGCCTTGGCGATCGTTTCCCGCGAAACGCCGGGATCGATCTGCAGATAGTTCAGTGAGCGGTAGAACCGGTCGAGATGCTCGTCGAGCTTGAAGATGCGATGGCCGAAGGTGCGCGTCGTGTCGAACGCCCCGTCGCCATATTTGAATCCCCGGTCGCGGATCGGCACCAGCGCTTCGTTCTCCGGCACGATCTTGCCGTTCAGCCAGACCACCCAATCGTTTGACATAACAGTCTCCTTCTATTCCGCTGCCTGCGGCGCGTTCTTGGCGGCGTCGAGGGCGCCGCGAAAACAGGTGAGGAAGGCGTCGATCTCGGCCTCGCCCATCGGGGTCGAGAGCGAGCAGACGCCGCGTTCGTTGACGAAGATCCCGCCGTCGCGCATATGGCGCAGGACCGCGGACAAGAAGGTCTTCTCCTGCGGGCTCATCAGCGAGGAGCGATAGTCGCTGAGCGGCCGGTTGTGCACATGGATGCGCAGCAGCGACTGCAGGCCCGTAACCTGTCCCGGCACGCCGCTCTCGCCGAAGGCGGCCGTGATGCCGTCGCGCGCCCGGTCGCCCAGCGCGCCCAGCCGTGCGATCTCGTCACGCCCGTAATGCTGCATTGCCGCTTCGCCGGCAACCATCGTCACCGGATTGGCGTTGAAAGTGCCGCCGTGCGGCAGCAGCGGCTTCGCCTGGCGCGGGTCGAAGACGCTCATCACCTCTGCCGAACCGCCCACGGCGCCGACGGGATAGCCGCCGCCGATGATCTTGCCGATTGCGGACAGATCCGGCGTGATCCCGAACACTTCTTGCCCGCCGCCAAAGCCGAGCCGCAGCGTGATCACCTCATCGAAGACCAGCAAAATTCCGGTATCCGCGCGGACCCGTTTCAGCATCTCGACGAATTCGGGCGTGGCCGGGATCAGGCCGGCGCGGTTTGGCATCAGATCGATGACCACGCAGGCCAGACTATCGGCGTGGGCGCGCAAGATGCGCTCGGCCTCGTCCGGCTTGTTGAACGGGATCACCACGACCTCGTCGAGCACGCTCTGCGGCGTGCCCTTGGTGTAGGCGACGGATTTCGGGTCGGCGTTGCCCCAGCTTTCCGGCGTCGGGTCGAGGCTGACTTCGGCAAAATCGTAAGCGCCATGATAGGCGCCCTCACATTTGGCGATCTTCGGCTTGTCCGTGAAGGCGCGCGCCGCCTTGATGGCGTTCATCACCGCTTCCGAGCCGGAATTGCAGAAACGGATCTGCTCGAAGGAGGCAACCCGCTCGCAGAGCAGCTCCGCAAAGCGGATTTCCAGTTCGGTCGCCATGGGGAAGGCTGTGCCGCGCTCGATCTGATCGTGCACCGCCGCGTTGATCGCCGGGTGGGCGTGGCCATGGATCAGGGAGTTGTAGTTGTTGGTGAAGTCGATCCGCTCGACGCCTTCCGCATCGGTCAGACGGCAGCCCGTACCGTGCGACGCGTAGAAGGGATGCGGCTTCATATAGACCGTCGTGCGCGTGTTACCGCCCGGCATGACCTTTACCGCGCGGTCGTACAGCGCTTGCGAAACCGGCATCTCCGCCATTTCCGTGCCCCTGGTTGTCAAGCAATGCGTCGTTTGACAGGCTAGATCAGATCAAGGTTCGATGGAACCGTCCCCGGTTCCATCGAACCTTGTGAATCTGATCTACCGACTAATAGTGTAGAGCAGATTTACGTGATTGTTGGATGGCTACAAGCGATTCCAACAAAACACGATCCGCTCTAGCTTAGTCCCGCGGGACTGCCAAACCAGTGCGTCACACCGGACAACTCCGGATCGAGGAAACACATGCGTATCGGCGTGGATATCGGTGGCACTTTCACGGATTTGGCCTGCATCGACGATGCGGGTGCCCTACACACCGCCAAGACGCCGTCGACGCCGGACGATCCGTCGCGCGGCGTGATGGACGGTTTGGCGCTGCTGGCCGACAGCATGGGACGCGACATGGCTGGCCTGCTCGGCGCGACCAGCCTGTTCCTGCATGGCTCGACCGTGGCGACGAATCTGGTGGTCGAGCGCAAGGGCGCGCCGCTGGGGCTGATCACGACAGAAGGGTTCCGGGACGTTATCGAGCTGCGCGATGGCAGCAAGCAGAACCGTTACGACATCCGTGCGCCATTCCCGCAACCGTTGATCCGCCGCCCGGAGCGGCTTGAGGTGCCGGAACGGATCAATGCGCGCGGCGAGGTCGAAACCGCGCTCGACGAGGGCGCTGTGCGGGACGCTATCGCGGCGCTGCGGGAAGCGGGGGTCGAGGGCCTCGTCGTCTTCTTCGTCAACGCCCACCGCAACGGGGCGCACGAGGCACGCGTCCGCGAGTTGGTCGCGGAAAGCGGCTGGGCACCGTTCGTCTCCCTATCGCATGAGGTACTGAGCCGGGAAGGGGAGTACGACAGGATCAGCACCGCGGCGGTCAACGCCTATGTCGGGCCGGGCCTCGGCGGCTATCTGGAGCGCTTGGCCGAGAAGTTGGGGGAGAACGGCCTGACCGCGCCGGTTCTGGTCATGCAGTCGACGGGCGGTGTGTTGCCGCTCGACCACGCGGTCAATCATGCGGTCGGATCGGTCACCAGCGGTCCCGCCGGCGGTGCGATGGCGGGCGCCCTGTTCGCGCGGCTTGGCGGCGAGAGCCATCTGGTCACCTACGATATGGGCGGGACGAGCACCGACATCTGTCTGATCGAGGACGGCGTGCCGCTGGAGCGGCAGGCAACGCAGCTCGATGAGGTGAAGATCGCCGTCTCCGCCCTCGACATCTCGGCGCTCGGCGCGGGCGGTGGCAGCATCGCCTGGATCGATCCCGGCGGCATTCTCGACCTCGGGCCGCACAGCGCCGGCGCCGTGCCGGGCCCCGCCTGTTATGGGCGCGGCGGTGAGCGGCCGACCCTGACCGATGCGAATCTGGTGCTCGGCCTGATCGCACCGGAAACTTTCCTGGGCGGGCGGCTGGCGCTCGATGCGGATCTGGCGCGCGAGGCGGTGCGCAGCCATGTCGCCGGACCGCTGGGATTGTCGGTGGAAGACGCGGCGCGGGCGGTCAACGCTTTGGCCAGCGCTCGGATCGCGGAAGGAATCCGCGCCAATACCGTGCGTCGCGGTCTCGACCCGCGCGAATTCACGATCTTCTCCTTTGGCGGCGCCGGCGGGCTGCATGCGGCCGCGGTCGCGCTTGAACTGGAGTTCCCGCGTGCCATCGTGCCACGCGAGGCCTCCGTCCTGTCCGCGCTGGGTTTCCTCGCCGCCGATGTGCGGCACGACCTGCAGCGCGCCTATGGCCGCCGTATGATCGAACTGAAGACGGGCGATCTGCGCGGTCTGTTCGCGGCCCTCGAAGATGAGGCTCGCGAGATACTGGCCGCGGAAGGTTTCGAGAGCGGCCAGATGAGGTTCGAACGCTTCGCCGATTGCCGCTATATGAGGCAGGTCTACAACGTTCCGGTGGGGCTACCCGATCTCGACCGGGGCGAAGACATCGGCTGGCTGATCGACGATTTCGAGGCGGCCTATGGCGCGCTTTATCAGCATGTGCATGAGCGCGATGCGATCGTGGTCGATACCTGCCGGCTGGTCGCCTACGGCGCGCTGCCAGACCTGGAGCTGCCGCAAGGGGCGGCCGGAACCGCGGATCCGGCGGCGGCATTGCGCGGCGCGCGGCATGTCTATTTCGGCGAATGGCTCGAGACTCCGACCTTCTGGTTCGACGATCTGCGGCCGGGCATGCGCATCGCCGGCCCGGCCCTGATCGACTCCGAGTCGACGACTGTCGCCCTGCCGCCAGATATCGCGGCGGCGGTCGACTCTTACGGCTCACTCATCATCAACAACCCGGGAGGCGGCGCATGAGTGCCATCGATCCCCTGACTCTGGCCGTGGTGCGGCACAAGCTGCTCGCGGTGACCGAGGAAGTCGTCGAGACCATGGTGCGGACCTGTTTTTCGCCCTTGCTGAATCAGTCGCGCGACCTGTCGGCGGTGGTGCTGGACGGGGACGCGCAGGTGGTGGCGCAGGCTGAACGGACGCCCATCCATATGGGCGCCATGCCGTTCGCCGTGCGCGCCATGGCGGAGGATTTCGCCGACGATGTGGCGCCGGGCGACGTGCTGATGGCGAACGATCCCTATTGGGGCGGCAGCCATCTGCCGGATATCACCCTGGCGAAGCCGGTCTTCCGGGA
>JAPPPC010000136.1:0-1702 GCA_028817685.1 Rhodospirillaceae bacterium | reverse complement strand
CGGCGTGCTGTGTTTTTGGGTCGCGATCCGCGCCCATCAGAGCGATACGGGCGGCATCTCCGCCGGCGGCTATAGCCCCAGCGCACGCGAAATCTGGCACGAGGGCATCCGCATCCCGCCGGTCAAGCTAATGGAGCGCGACGTGCTGCGCGAGGACATGCTGCGGTTGGTCTGCGAGAACACCCGCAAGCCGGAGGATACGCGCGGCGATCTGATGGCGATGGTCGCCTCGGTCAATGTGGGGATGGACCGGCTCGGCGCGCTGCTCGACCGTTACGGCGTCGGCGAAATCCAGCGCTGCAGCGCCGCGATCCTCGATGCCGGTGAGGCCGCGATGCGGGCCCATATCGGCCGCTGGACGCCCGGGGTCTACAAGGCGACGAGCTGGTACGATCATGACGGCGTCGAGACCGAGCGGTTTCCGGTGCCGGTGACCATCACGGTTAAGGAGGACGAGGTCGAGATCGATCTGCGCGAGGCGCCGGAACAGCTGCCTTCCTACCTGAACAGCCCCATCGCCAACACCAGCGCCTGCGTCTACATCTCGTTTTTCTATCTGTGCAACGATCAGCAGGTACAGAATGAGGGAAGTACGCGGGCGATCAAGATCCTGACCCGCAAGGGTACGGTCGTCGATCCGGTTTCACCCGCGCCCGTTACCGGGAGCACGACCTTCGCCGCCGCCGTGATCATCGAGGGGGTGCTGAAGGCGATGCAGGGCGCGGCCCCCGAAGCGGTCGTCGCCGGTTCCGCCCGTCGCTTCCGCTATGGCTTCGGCGGCAGCGACGCGGAGACCGGCCGCGACTTCTCTCACTACTGCTCGCCCAAGTGTGGCTTTGGCGCGAACCAGAACGAGGATGGCTGGATCAATGTCGGCGGCTTCCAGAACCCGGGCGGCACGCCGAGCGCCAGCCTGGAACGGGTCGAGGCGACCTATCCGCTGCAGGTCGAGGAATATGGCGTAACGCCGGAGAGCGGCGGGGCGGGCAAGCAGCGCGGCGGCGTCGGCGGCGTGTTCGCTTTGCGCTACCGCGGCACCGGCCCAGCCCTGCTCAACATCGCGGGCGAGGGCACGCTCGTCGCACCCTTCGGCGCCGACGGCGGCGCAGAGGGCGCCCCGCATGCGATCTGGATCGAACGCGGCGGTGAACGCATCGACCTCACCGGCCGCAGCAACGACGTGCCCCTAGAGCCGGGCGATTTGGTCGTCCATCACTCCGCCGGCGGTGGCGGCTGCGGCGACCCGAAGGAACGCGACCGGGCGCTGGTGGAACGGGATGTGGCCTATGGCTATATCAGTGAGGAGACGGCGCGGGCCGTGTATGGTGGCGACTAGAGTTCGTCGCCAGTTGTGACTTTGATATGCCCAAGATTCTCGAAGGTTTCGTGAAGCGGTTGACCGCGCTCGGCGGTGGTTCCGGCGATTCGAAGGAGGTCTATGACGACTGGGCGCCTACCTACGAGCGCAACCTGCAGGAAGATTACGGCTATATCGCGCCGCGCATCGCAGCGGACGCGTTTGCCGAATATTGCGCCGACAAGGACACACGCATTCTCGATCTCGGCTGCGGGACGGGGCTGGTCGGGCAGGAGTTGGCCGGACGCGGTTACCGCAACGTCGACGGGCTGGATATCTCCCCGAACATGCTGGAGGAGGCGCGGGCCAAAGGGATCTATGGCGAGCTGATCACCGGGGACATGA
>JAPPPC010000598.1 GCA_028817685.1 Rhodospirillaceae bacterium | reverse complement strand
CCCTTGAACCGTTCGACGAAGTTCTCGTGATGCTGCCGGGCGAGCAACGTCGTCGGGACGACGCTGGCGACCTGGCTGCCCTCCATGGCGGCCGCAAACGCGGCGCGCAGTGCAATCTCCGTCTTCCCGAAACCGACATCGCCGCACACCAGCCGATCCATCGGCCGGCCCGACGCGATATCGGAAAGAACGTCGGCGATGGCGTGCAGCTGATCGTCGGTTTCATCGTAGGGAAACCGCGCCGCGAACTCGTGCAAACTGTTGCCATCGATGGCGATCGGCGCGCCCTTGGCGAGCACCCGTTTGGCGGCGACTGCCAGCAATTCATTCGCGATTTCACGAATGCGTTCTTTGACCCGCGCGCGCTTGGCCTGCCAGGCCTGACCGCCCAGCCGGTCGAGCTGCACAACCGCGTCTTCCGACCCGTAGCGCGCCAATACCTCGATGTTTTCGACGGGAACGAACAGCTTGTCGTCGCCATGATAGAGAACGCGAAGGCAATCATGCGGCGCGCCGCCGACCTGCACCGTCTCCAGCCCGTCGAAGCGGCCGACCCCATGGTCGACATGCACGACGAAATCGCCTTCCGACAGTCCCGACGCCTCCGTGAGAAACTCTTCGCCGCGTCGGCGTCGCCGGTCCGGCCTGGACAGCCGTTCGCCCAGAATATCCTGCTCGGTATAGACGACCACATCGTCGAGCATGAACCCGCGGTCCAAATCGAGCGCGGCAAGCGACACCGTGCCCGGCCCCTGCAGCAGAACGCTGCGCCAATCCTCGGTGGGACCGGAGACCGGAACGCCGTGCTGTGTCAGGAGCGCGCCGAGGCGATCCCGTGACCCCACGCTGTGACCGGTCACGACGATACGCCGCGTTGTCTCGCCATTGAGCCGCTCGGCGACGGCGTCAAGAAAGTCACCGCCGCCGGTTTTGCGCGCTTCGGTGAAATCGATGCTGCGCCGCGCGCCAGCGTCATAAACCCCCTCGCCGCCGCTCCCCGGCGCGTCGAACGCGGTAAAGGCCGTTACGGCACGGTGACCGAGCAGCTCAGCCCATTCGTCCGCCGAAATAAACAGGGCGTCCGGCGGCACAGGTTTGTATACGGTCGCCGTATCCTCTGAAGATCGGCCGCCAGGAACATTCAGCATCGACTGCCGGGCATCATGGTAATCGGCAATCATCTCGATGCGCTCGCCGACGACGATATCAACATCCTGATCGAACGACAGAATCGCGTCCGGCAAATAGTCGAACAGGGTCTCCAACCCGTCATGAAACAAGGGAAGCCAGTGTTCCATGCCGATATAGCGCCGACCTGCACTGATCGACTCGTACAGCGGGTCGTCGCTCGAGGTCACACCGAACAGGTTGCGATAGCCGGATCGGAAGCGTGCAACGCTTTCCTCGTCGAGGAAAACCTCGCTGACGGGACCGAAACGGAAACCGTTCAAACGGTCTTCGGTGCGCTGCGTCATCGCGTCAAAGGTGCGGACGCCCTCTAAATCATCCCCAAAAAAATCGAGACGCAACGGTGATGCGGCATTCGGTGGAAAGACATCGACGATGCCGCCTCGGAGCGCGTATTCACCGGCCTCTCGAACGGTGCCGGCGCGGACATAGCCATTGTTCTCGAAGAAGGCGATGAGCGTTTCCTGCGAGACCTGATCGCCAATCGCCGCGCCGATCGTGGAGGTCGCGAACGCGTGCCGTGGCGGCACCCGTTGCAAGCATGCGCTGACGGTTGAGAGAATGATCTGAGGTGCTGCGATCCCGCCGGTCGCGATCCGTGTCAGGATATCGAGCCGCCGCGCCACGACCTCGCTATTCGGGGAAACCCGGTCGTACGGCAGGCAATCCCAGGCCGGGAAGCTAAGAACATCCAGTTCCGGCGCGAAAAACCGCAAGGCGCCGGCCATGCGCGCCATTGCAGCATCATCACGCGCGATATGCAGCACCACGCCTGTATCGAATGCGAGACGGGCAATCTCGAGCGCCGCGCATCCTTCCGGCGCGCCGGCGACGGTAATCCGACCCGGGCGCACAAGGCTTTCAGCAAGTGTCGTCAATCTTTGCCGGCGCTCAACGTAAAGGTTTTCAACAGGCGCATGACATCGTGGTTCAATCCCTGTGGGATCGGTTGGCGGTCGGTGATCCAGCCATACAAATCCGGATCGGTTTCGTGCAGGAGCGCTTCGAATAGATCGAGTTGCCGTTCGGAAAACACGTCGATATTACGGTCTGCGAAGCGGCCGATGAGAAAGTCCATTTCGCGCATGCCGCGGTGCCAACTGCGAAACTTCAACCGCTTCCGGCGTTTGTCCAATTCGGTATCAGTTTCGGTCATGACAGGCTCCTTGCACAATCAACGATA
>JAPPPC010000053.1 GCA_028817685.1 Rhodospirillaceae bacterium | reverse complement strand
TCGGCCAGCACCGCCTCCAGCCGCATGATGGCCGTCGCCTTCATCAGGCCCTCGGCGGACAGCGTGGCGCGCAGCAAGGCGGCCGTCGCGTCTTTCTGCGCCGGGGTCATGTCGCCGATCATCAGCCCTTCCCGGCCGCGCGGCGTGAAATGCCAGTTGCGCCGCTCGCGGTCGCCGAATTCGAAGTGCGCGGCGTCCGCCGCGGCACCGGCAGCCTGCAGCCAGGCGCGGGCCGCGTCGCGAAGCGCCGTCTCGGCAGACGATGCAGCGGCCGTTCCGCTGAACGTTATGAGGGCAGTCAACAATACAAGCGCGCGCCGCATCCTCATTGCTTTGCCTCCTGCAGCAATCGCCAGACATTGGGCGGCGACAGCGGCAGCGCCATCGGCTCGACGCCGAAACCGGCGAGCGCCTGGGCCACCGCGTTGGCGATCACGCCGCCGACCGGGATGATCTCGCCCTCGCCTGCCCCCTTGGCGCCGAGCGGGTTGTGCGGCGAGGGCGCGAGCTCGAGCACGGTCGAGCGGATGTTCGGGAAGTCCGTCGCGGTCGGCAGCAGATAGTCGGCCAGCGTGCCGGTCAGCAGCTGGCCCTCCGAATCGTAGACGAATTCTTCCAGCAGCGTGCCGCCGAGCCCCTGCACGATCGAGCCGACCGACTGGCCGTTCAGAGTCGCCGGGTTGATCATGCGGCCGACATCCTTGGTCGAGGCGATGTCCAGCACATCGACCTGTCCCGTCTTCGGGTCGACGGCCACATGCGCCGCCAGGCTGCCGTAGGAATAGGTGTACTTCTTGTTCTCGAACCGCGCCTCGGCCGAAACCGGCGCGTCCGACAGCGCATCATAGCCAACCGTATTGCCGCCGAAATCGCGGGCACCCTCGGCCTCGAACTGGACGGCGTCTTCGGCGCAGCCCAGCGCGGTGGCAGCGATTGGGCGTAGCTTCTCCAGCAAGGTCTCGGCCGCCAGTACGATGGCGGAGCCGCCCATCACCGTCGAGCGGGAATGGAACGAGCCGAACCCTTCCGTGACGTACGCGGTCGACCCGTAATGCACGCGCACGCTTTCGAACGGCACACCGAGCGCGTCGCCGGCGATCTGACCCATGATCGTCTCGATCCCCTGTCCGACCCCGGCCGAACCGAGATAGACGGTGAAGCTGCCGTCATTCTCCAGGACGATGCGGGCATCCTCGCTGGGACCGGCCGCCCCGCCCTCGATGAAGCAGCCGACCGACACGCCGTGATAGCGCCCGTCGATGCACTGCCCCTGCAGCGCGACCTTCTCGTCCCAGCCAAACTCCGCCAGGCAGCGGTCGAGCAGCGCGTGATTGTCGCCGCTGTCGAGCGACGTCACGCTCTCGAAGGGGGTCATGGTCGCCAGCGGATAGGGCATCTTGTCGGCCGGAACCAGGTTCCGCCGCCGCACGTCGAGCGGGTCGAGACCGAGATCCTTGACCATCAGATCGATCAGCCGTTCGCGCACGAAGTCCGGCTCGAACCGGCCGGGGCCACGATAGGTGCCGGCCGGCGTCTTGTTCGTGGTCAGCGAATAGCTGGTCAGCCTGATATGCTCGATATCGTAGGCGCCGGACATGAACTGCGAGGCGTTGCGCGGCGCGATCGACCCGTTGGTGCGGATATAGGCGCCATTGTCGGTCCAGTTGGTGCCACGTAGGGCGAGGATCTTGCCGTCCCGCGTCGCCGCGATTTCGACGTCGCATTCGATCTGCCGGGCGTGGTTCGCCGCCATCAGATGCTCGCGCCGGTCCTCGACCCATTTGACCGGCCGGCCGAGATGACGCGCGGCGAAGGGGATCAGGAAATCCTCGGGATAGAACTCGCCGCGCGAGCCGAAGCTGCCGCCGACATCGCCTTCGATCATATCGATCTGGTCGCGTTCGAGCCCCATTGTGGCGGCGAGGATTTTGCGGTTGGCGAAGGCCACCTTGGCCGCGCCCCAGACGCTCAGCTTTTCGGCATCCGCGTCCCATTCAGCGACGAAACCGCGCGGTTCCATGAAAAGCGCCGCGTGACGCTGCACCGTGAAGGTCTCGCGGCGCGTATAGTCCGCCGCCTCGAACGCCGCGTCCGCATCGCCCTTCACCGCGTTCCACTGCATCGAGACATTGGAACCGTGTTCGGGGAACAGCAGGGTCTCCGCCGCTTCCGCCTGCTCGCGGTTGGTGATCGCGGGCAGCGGGTCGATATCCACCGCGATGAGATCAAGCGCATCCTCGGCGATGGCCGGACTGTCGGCGATGACCACGGCGACAGGTTCGCCGACATAGCGCACCTTTTCGTCCGCCAGCATCGGCTGGCAGAACGGCTCCAGCTCCGGCAAAGGCTGCAGCCGGATCGGCAAACGTGGCACGGGGGAACCGAGGTCGCGCGCCGTCAACACTGCATGCACGCCGTCCAGCGACAGGGCCTCTGCCGCATCGACGCCGCGCAACATGCCGTGCGCGACGGCACTGCGCAGGATCGCCGCGTGCAGCTGGTCCGGCCGGTTGATGTCGGCGACGAACTGCCCGCGCCCGCGCAGCAGGCGCAGATCTTCGACCCGCTCCAGCGCGCTGCCGATCAGGCGGTTCGGCGCGCTCACGACTCGCCCTCCTTCTTGCGATAAGCAGCCCGCGCCTCCAGCACCGCCTCGACGATCGGCACATAGCCCGTGCAGCGGCAGATATTGCCGGACAGCACCTCGCGCACCCGGTCGGCGTCGGCGTCCGGCTCCTCGCTCAGCAACGCATGCGCCGTGGTCACCATGCCCGGCGTGCAGAAGCCGCATTGCAGCGCGTGGTGCTTGCGGAAGGCCGCCTGCAAGGGGCTCAAACCTTCCTCGGGGCTGAGTCCCTCGACCGTCGTGATCCTCTCGCCATCCGCCTGCACCGCCAGGGTCAGGCAGGACCGCACCGCTTGCCCTTCGACGATCACCGTGCAGGCGCCGCAGACGCCATGCTCGCAGCCGAGATGGGTACCGGTCAGGCCCAGCACGTCACGCAGGCAGTCGGCGAGGCTGAGACGCGGTTCGACATCGACCTCGACCAATTCACCATTGACCTCGAACGCGGCCTTCATGACGCGGCCTCCTGCAAGGCGCGCTCGACCAAGGTCGCGACGAGCGCGCGGCGATAATCCGCCGGGGCGTGATGATCTTCCATCGGCGACACTTCAGTAGATGCCGCAGCCGCAGCCGCGGCGATGGCGGCCGCATCGACCGCAGTTCCGTCCACGGCCGCCTCCGCGGCGTGCAGCCGATGCGGCCGGTCGGACGCGCCGATCACGCCGATGCGCGTGTCCTGCGCGCAGCCTTGCGCATCGAGATCGTAATGCAGCGCAACCCCGGCCAGGGCGAAGTCGCCCTTGCGGCGCGCGAATTCCTGGAAGGCCCAGCGCCGGTTTTCGGGCCAGGCCGGGAAATGCACGGCTGTCAGGATCTCATCCGGCGCAATCGCCGTCGTCATGGGCCCGAGGAAGAACTCCGCCGCTGCGACATGGCGTTCGCCGCCGGGCCCCATAAGCGAGATGGTCGCATCGCAGGCCACCGCCACGCCCGGCAACTCTGCCGCGGGATCGGCGAGGGCGAGACTGCCGCCGACCGTCCCCCGATTGCGGATCTGGTAATGCGCGATATGGCGCGTCGCTTCGGCCAGCAGCGGATGCGCGGCCGCCAGCCCGGCATGGCGCTCGATATCGCACCAGCGCACCCGGGCGCCAAGCGTGACGCCCTCCGCGCCGGTATCGATCCGGTCGAGCGCCGGCACGCGTTTGAGATCGACCAGCAAGGACGGTGCCGCCATCCGGAAGGCGAGGATCGGCATCAGGCTCTGTCCGCCGGCGAGCAACATCGCGTCGTCGCCATGTTCAGCCAGCAGCGCGACCGCCTCATCGAGGCTGTCCGGCGCGGCATAGTCGAAGGCGGGGAACTTCATCTCAAAACGATCCGGTGGCTGGGAAAACCCTGACGGTAGTGTATCGTGCGCGGCGCCGAATACCAGAAGGGACCGTGACCATGACAATTCTCGACGGACAACGCGTCATCGCCATCGAAGAGCATTATTCCGATCCGGAAGTGACGGCCCTGTTCGAGGGCATCGACGGCAACGCCGCCCGGATGATGCATGAACAGCTCGACGATGTCGGCGAGGCGCGCCTCAAATCGATGGATGCGGCCGGCATCGACGTGCAGGTCTTGTCGCACGCCCCGCCGGGTCCGCAACGTCTCGATCCGGAGACCGCGGTCCGCGTCTCGAAAGCCGCGAATGACCGGCTGCGCGATATCTGCAGCGCGCATCCCGACCGTTTCGCCGGATTCGCCATGCTGCCGACTCCAGACCCCGCCGCCGCCGCGGACGAGTTGGAGCGCTGCGTCGACAAGCTCGGCTTCAAGGGCGCCCTGATCCACGGGCTGACAGGCGCGGAGCGGCTGTTCATCGACGACGAGCGCTTCTGGCCGATCTTCGAACGCGCCGAGGCGTTGGACGTGCCGCTCTACATCCACCCGGCGATCCCGCACCCGGACGTCGTCGACGCCTATTTCAAGCCCTACGCGAAGGACCATCCGGGCTTTCTGACCGCCGGCTGGGGCTTCACGATGGAGACCGCGACAGCCGGCATCCGCATCATCCTGTCCGGCGTGCTGGAGAAATATCCCGGCACCAAGATCATCATGGGCCATCTCGGCGAAACCCTACCCTTCCTGCTGTGGCGCATCGATCTGGCGTTGAACCGTAGGGGGGCGGCCGGCGTGCCGTTCCGCGAGCTGTTCACCAAGCATTTTCACGTGACGACCAGCGGCTTCTTTTCCGATCCGGCGCTGCTGTGCTGCATCCAGGAGATGGGCACCGACCGCATCCTGTTCGCCGTCGATTACCCCTTCGTGCCGCAAGAGCCCGGCCCGAAATGGATGGAGGGGCTGATGCTGAACGACACGGACAAGGCCAAGATCTTGCACGGCAACGCGGAAACCCTGCTAAAGCTTTAGAAAACAAACGTCCCAAACCATTGGACAGTCCGCCCGGGATGGCCATATAACGCCCGCGAAAGCGGGACAAAGGCGATGATACCGTTCACGAAAATGCATGGCATCGGCAACGACTGCGTGATCATCGACGCGCGGGTCGAGCCTTATGCGCTGGATGACGATCAGATCCGTCTGGTCGCCGACCGCCGCCGCGGCGTCGGCTGCGACCAGCTCGTCATGATCGAGCCGCCGCGCAATGGCCATGCGGTGGGCTTTCTGCGCTTCTACAATTCCGACGGCAGCGAGGCGCAGGCTTGCGGCAACGCGACGCGCTGCATCGTCTCGCGCCTGATGCGGGAGGAAGACACCGACAGGCTGGCCGTCGAAACCGTCGCCGGGCTGCTGCCCGCCCATGTCGACGAACGGGGACTGGTCGCTGTTGATATGGGGCCGGCCCAGCTGGACTGGCAGGACATCCCGCTATCCCATGATATGGACACACTCCATCTCGACCTCACAGCGGGTCCGTACGCGGATCCGGTCGCCGTCGGCATCGGCAATCCCCATTGCGTCTTCTTCATCGACAACGCCGATTCAATCGACCCGGCGGAACACGGCCCGGCGGTCGAGCATGACCCGCTCTTTCCCGAGCGCACCAATGTGGAATTCGTCACCGTCCGCGACCGCGGACTGATCCGCATGCGGGTCTGGGAACGCGGCGCCGGCACGACGCAGGCCTGCGGTTCCGGCGCCTGCGCGGTGGCCGTCGCTGCCGCGCGCCGGGGTCTCACCGAACGGCAAGTCGAAGTGGTTTTGGATGGCGGATCGCTGTTCATCGATTGGCGGGCAGACAATCATGTGGTGATGAGCGGCCCGGTCGCCGTTGCCTTTACCGGTACGCTGGATATCGCGGCGGGCGCGGCATGACCGGTGATCCCGACATCGTCACCTTCGGCTGCCGTCTCAACGCCTTCGAATCCGAGGTCATGCGCGACCGCGCCGCCGGTCTGGACGACACGGTCATCTTCAACACCTGCGCGGTGACGAAAGAGGCCGAGCGTCAGGCGCGGCAGGCGATCCGCAAGGCGCGCCGAGAACGACCCGATGCGAAGATCATCGTGACCGGCTGCGCGGCTCAGGTGAACGCCGACAGTTTCGCTTCCATGCCGGAGGTCGACCGGGTGATCGGCAATGCCGAGAAGCTGACGGAAGCGGCCTACCGGTCGGAGGCGCCGGTCTTGGTCGGCGACATCATGGCGGTACGCGAGACGGCCGGCCATCTGGTCGAGGGGTTCGAGGGCCGGGCCCGCGCCTTCGTCCAGGTGCAGCAGGGCTGCGACCATCGCTGCACCTTCTGCATCATCCCCTATGGCCGCGGCAACAGCCGCTCCGCACCGATCGGCGAGATCACATCGCAGGTCCGCACCTTGGTCGAGAACGGCTATTCGGAAGTGGTCCTGACCGGCGTCGATATCACCTCCTATGGGGGCGACCTGCCGGGCCAGCCGTCCCTGGGACAAATGGTGCGCCGCTTGCTGGCCCAGGTACCGGAGCTGCCGCGGTTGCGGCTGTCGTCAATCGATTGCATCGAAATCGACGACGATCTGATGCGCCTGATCGAAACCGAACCGCGCCTGATGCCGCATTTCCACCTGTCGCTGCAGGCGGGCGACGATTTGATCCTGAAGCGCATGAAGCGGCGGCACGGCCGCGCGGATGCGATCGCGATCTGCAACACAATTCGCGATCTGCGTCCCGACGTGGTGTTCGGCGCCGATCTGATCGCCGGTTTTCCGACCGAGACGGAAGCGATGTTCCAGCGCTCGCTCGACCTGGTCGAAGAATGCGGCCTGACCTGGCTGCACGTGTTTCCCTATTCCGCCCGGCCCGGAACGCCGGCGGCGCACATGCCGCAGGTGCCGGGCGATATCCGCCGCGAACGGGCCGCGCGCCTGCGACGGGCCGGAACGGCCGCCGCGTCACGCTTTCTGGACAGCCTGGTCGGCGCAACCGCCACGGTTCTGGTCGAGCGAGACAGCACCGGCCGCACCGAACATTTCGCACCCGTCCGGTCGGACGGTGCCCTGCCGGACGGCAGCGTCGCGACATTGCGCATCACCGGCCGCGAGGGCGACGCATTGAGGGGGCAACTGGCCGCATGAACAAGCCGAGCTGGTTCGACCGGCTGAAATCGGGCCTGTCGAAATCGACCGCCAAACTGACCGACGGCATTGCCGGCATCTTCACCAAGCGCAAGCTGGACGACGAGGCGCTGGAGGAGCTCGAGGAAGTCCTCATCACCGCCGATCTCGGCCCGGCAACCGCCGCAAAGCTCGCCGCCAACCTCGCGGCCACGCGCTTCGACAAGGAGGTCAGCGACGAGGAAGTCCGCACCGCGCTGGCCGACGATATCGGCAAGATCCTGGAGCCGATCGCGACACCGTTGGCCATCGACACATCGCGCAAGCCGCATGTCGTGCTGGTCGTCGGCGTCAATGGCAGCGGCAAGACAACGACCATCGGCAAGCTGGCCCAGCATTACCGCGGCCAGGGCCTCAACGTCATGCTTGCGGCCGGCGACACCTTCCGCGCCGCGGCGGTGGAGCAGTTGAAGATTTGGGGCGAGCGCGCCGGCTGTCCGGTGATTTCCGGAAAACAGGGCGGCGACGCGGCGGGTCTGGCATACGACGCGCTGCAGGCGGCGCGCGAGCAGAACGTGGACCTACTGCTGATCGACACCGCGGGGAGGCTGCAGAACAAGTCGGACCTTATGGCCGGGCTGGAGAAAGTCAGCCGCGTCCTGAAGAAGCTGGACGACAGCGCGCCGCATGACTGCGTGCTAGTGCTCGACGCCACGGTCGGACAGAACGCGCACAGCCAGGTGGAAATTTTCCGCGACATGGTCGCCGTCAGCGGGCTGGTCGTGACCAAATTGGACGGTTCCGCGAAGGGCGGCGTGATCGTGGCGCTTGCCGAGCGGTTCGGCCTGCCCGTGCATGCGATCGGCGTCGGCGAAGGGGCGGAAGATCTGCGGCCGTTCGACGCCAACGATTACGCCCGCGATCTGATGGGCCTAAACGCTTAGATCGTTTCCTGTTTACACAGAAAACTTCCAGGATTTTTTCGTTCACGGCTGCGGACCGAGATGTCCGCGCCTGCACGGGCGCACCGGACAACCGGTGAGCCGCGGTCGCGGCCTACCGCGATTCCAAAACAATTGGAACCGCTCTAAGCACCGCTTCCGCTACCAGACCTGCTCTTTCAGATCTTCCTGATTGCCCTGCACCTGGCTGGCCAGCAGCCAATCGTCGGTCTGCATGTAGCGGGGCGCCAGGAATTGGTAGGTCTTGCGCAGCAAATCGGGCACGGTTTCGGTCATCCGGCCGGGCTCACGCTCCCAGCCGCGCAGCAGCTCGTCCCAAGCGACGAGGCGTCGGTAGACGGAGTTTCGGACGCTGCGGATATAGTCCTTCTGCGTGCCGATATTCTTCAACACCGAGATGATCTCGCCGGTCTGGCCATCCGCCATGTCGAATTCTTCGCCGAACTCCTCCACCGCGATGGCCAGGAGTTTGCCGACCGAGGTCGCCGTGTCGAGGATGCTGCGATGCTTCGCAGCAGCCTTGCGCAGCGCCCAGATCTTTTCCTGCATCTGCAGCACGCTGCGAAACTGTTCCCGTAAGGTTTCAATATAGGCGAGCTCCTCGGCCAGCTCCTCGATCAGGTCGACGACCATATTGGCGTCGTCCGCGTCGATTTCCTCCGCAGCCTGATTGAACGCCTTATTGATCTTTTCCTTCACACCGGGATCGTCGGCAATCTGAATGAGTTGTTCCGGGTCGGAAATCAGATTTTCTTCGCCGGACATCCAGGACACCAGCTGCATGCTGATCCGCTGTTTGGCGATCTGCCGGTGTGTGTCGCTGATCTCCCAGGACGCTTCGCCGGTCAGCAATTCCGGCGGCAAGTCATCGCCGGGCATCAGCGCCTTCACATAGTCGAGCCCATTCGAGACGAGTTCCAGCATCTCGTCATCCGGTGTCTCTTCCTCGATCTTGAATTCGCGCCGAATCCCACGAAGCGGCAGAATCACTTCTTCGCCGCCGAGATTCATAACGAAAACCGGTTCGCTGGTATGCTCCGATTTGCGGAAGTACGACCCCTCAACGGCCGTGAAGAACTTCTGCTCGAATTCGATGGTCGTTCTTTGACTCGACTCCATCGCCGTCACTCATTCCCCGATTAACTCTACCTCTCAAAACGCGGCCCGGACCTTTTCCGCGGGGCGAGGTCCCCACAGGTCGCCAGGCGAGGGCCAACGTAGGGTCAAAGCCTTAAACAGTGTTTAACGGGGGCCGGTGTCGAGGACGCCGAAACCGAAGATTAGACCAGAATATCGAGATAATAGCCGCGCGGCACGTTGCGCTGCGGCGTATCGCCATCGGACGCCAGGAGTTGCGCCAGACGCGCCAAGGCGGATTCCAGGTCGAAGGGATCGAGTGCCGCCCGAATCCGCCGCCTCGGTTTCTCGACCAAAGCCGGCACCTCTTCGCGCGGCGACGGCTGCGACGCGGGAACGCCGACACCGCCGGGGGCGGTCGAGGGAATACCGGAATCGTCTATCGACATGAGCCGATTCTAGAAACTGTTCGATCCGCTGGCAATCCGAAAAGAAACGGCAGGTTTCGAAAAGCCCTCTGGAATCCGCAGCTTATCGATTAATCGACCGCCGCGCTGACGGCCATCTCCACGAGCAATTCCTCGGGCGGATCGCGCGGCTCGAAGGTTGTCCCGACGCAGACCCGCGCACACGGGTTGTTTCGGTCGGCCCAGGCGACCCAAACGTCGTTCATCTCCGACTTGCGCGCCATATCGGCAAGATAGACCGTCGCGGTGACCAGTTTCGACTTGTCCGTCCCTGCCTCGGCCAGAAATTCGTCGATCCAATCGAGGCATTGCCGGGTTTGCCCGGCCATGGTGTCGGCCTTATCCGGTGCGGACACCACGACGTGGATCAGCCCGTTATGTTGCACCGTCCGCGTCCGGCCGGGATAGCTCTCGGGTCCCCGTTTGATCGTCATTGTGGCGTCTCCTCCGTGTTGTCGAAGCGGTCGATCCGCAACGCCTCGATCGGCAAATTCGAATTGCCCTGGGACACAACGTCGGCG
>JAPPPC010000131.1:5536-10142 GCA_028817685.1 Rhodospirillaceae bacterium | reverse complement strand
GGCGTCAAGCATCCCTTGCACCGTGTCCTGCAGCCAGCGAGTCATGGCGATGTTGTCGGAGTAGATGCGCCACTGACCATCCGTCATCTCGCTGCGGTAATACAGAACGTGGCCGGGTCCAGCCGGACAGAACAGGATGCGCCAGAAACTGGCGACACAGCTTTCCTCGGCCCCGTCGCTCGGGCTCAAGCGGATGAATGGGTTCTCGCCGGTTAGGACGACGCGGTGCGGATCGGTGGGCATGAGGGGCTCCTTTGAGGCTCTATTGGTATTTTCCCCATTCTAACACGGCTATTGCGTGTGGGTCTGACGTTTTGGTGGAGATCACACCGCCGTCAGCCTTTCAGTTTCTCCGCCGTGTCCGCGTCCGCCTTCACGGTGGCATCGTATGAAGGCAGCGCCGTCACCCGGTCGAAGTAGGCCTGGAAGGTTGCGGGCAGGTTCTCGGTCACCATGCGCCGGTAGCCGCGCGTCGTGTAACAGATGCTGAGATCGACCGCGCTCATCGTCTCGCCCAACAAGTAGGGCCTGTCGGCCAGCGCGGCGTCGAGCGCCGCCACGCATGCCGTTGCACGGCTTTTCATTTCGGCCACGACATCGTCCAGCTCCGGTTTGAATTCGCGCCGATGATTGACGATCTCGCCCAGCGGACGGGCGAAGGTCGCTTCGGCGAACCAACTCCACTGCAAATAGTGCGCGTAGCTCGGGTCGTCCTTGGCCGGCTGCAACCGCCCTTCGCCGTACCGGTCCAGAACGTATTGGGTCATGGCGCAGGACTCGAACATCGTCATGTCGCCATCCTGCATGACCGGCACCTTGCCCACCGGGTTCATGGCCCGCCATTCCGGTTTGGCGCGGTAATCGGCGGCGAAGTTCACCGGTACGATTTCGTAGGGTACGGACAGCTCTTCGCAAATCCAGATGGTGCGAAAGCCGCGGGTTCCCGGTGAGTGATAAATCTTCAACATGGTTGGAGTGCCTTCCGATTGCTACGTATTGGCAGCACGATAGGGGTCGTGCCGAACCCTGGCGAATCCGGAGATTGACTATTTGTAGCGCGGGACTGGCACTGGAGGACCTCTGCCGGGCTTCTCGTTCAGGCGACTCCGCGTCGTTCCGCGATCGCCAGCAGCCGACGCGCGCGTTTTACGATCGCTGCATTCACCATCTTGCCGTCGAGCCGTGTGTTGCCGATCGAATCGCTCGCCGCCGTCTCCAGGATGCGCTTGGCCTCTGCGACGGCGTCTGCACCTGGTGTGAAGGCGGCGTGGATGTGCGGAATCTGACCGGCATGGTAGGACGCCTTGCCGGTGAAGCCCATCGCCGCAACCCGCGCCAATTCGGCTTTCAGCCCGTCCTCATCCTCTGGGTCATAAAAGGCGCCGTCCATCGCTTCGATCCCGGCATCGCCCGCCGCCGCGATTACACGGCCCCTGGCATAGGCGAGGGCGTCCCAGTTTCGTTCTGACCCGATCGCACCGGACAGATCGTCGCTGCCCAGCAGTAGCATGACGACTTCGGGCGCTGCGCTGGCGATCTCGTAGACGCGCTCCAGCCCGCGCGGCGACTCGATGATGGGCATCAGCTCAATGTCGGGGTGGGCGGCGCAAACGGTGTGCGTCACCTGGTGGATCTCCTCTGCCGCTTCGATCTTCGGCAGCAGCAAACCGTCCGGCGGTGTCTGCCAGTCGAGCAGCGCGATCAGGTCGCGCAGCCCGTCCGCCGTGTGCGGATGGTTGACCCGCAGATACTTCAGGAACGGCGCATCACGATCGAAGACCGCACTGACTACTGCCCGCGCTTCGGCCTTACGGTCTGGAACGGTTCCGTCTTCAAGGTCGAAGACCAGAATATCCGGCCCGGCAGCAACGCCTTCATCGAAGCGCTCCGGCTGCAGGGCGGAAAAGATCATGGCGCTACGCCGGTTGGGCTGTCTCTCGGTCATATAGGTGTCCGTGTCTCGGTGAGGTCAGGCGGCGCCATGTGCCTCAATCGGCTGACCGCTCACGGTCGTGCGGATCATGTGGCGGTGCTGGTCACGCGGGTAGTCGATCCGGCCGCAATGCATGGAACCGCCGCGATTCTCCCACATCAGCGTGTCGCCGAGCCGCCACTCGTGTTCCCACTGGAATTCCGGCCGGTCGATCCAGTCGTAAAGCTCATCAAGAAGCGCGTCGCTTTCCGCTTCGCCCATCTCCAGGATACGGACGGTGATCAGCGGATTGACGTAGATCGCCGGCCGCCCGGTCACCGGATGTGCGCAGACAACCGGATGGATTACCGTGGTGCTCTCGCGGCCTGCCTTGTCGAGCGAGTTCGCTGCCAGATTGGTGAATTTGTTCCGTGTGTTACCGCCATAGGAAAACTCGGCGCGCAGCCCCGAGAGACGTTTCTTCATCGCGTCCGGCAGGGAGTCGTAGGCCGCGTGCGTACTGGTGAAGACGGTATTGCCGCCACGGTCTGGAATCTTCAGCGCGTGCAACAGGGTCGCCTTGGCCGGCACGGGATCATAAGACAGGTCGGAATGCCAGCCGTCCCGCAGCCGTTCCATGGAGCCGCGCGAGGCGGCGGCCAGATCGAAATTGCCGTCATCGTCGTAGTTGCGCATCTCGACGACGTTGGGGTCTTCCGGATGCTGGAATTTGCGCTGCACATGCGGCTGCAGGTCACCGAAATGGGCAGAAAAGGCGGCGAGTTCCGGCACGGTGAGGTGCTGGCCGCGGAACCGCAGCACCTGACAGTCGAGAAACGCCTGTTCAATCGTCGCAACATCGTCCGGCGCGAGCGGTGTACATATGTCGATGCCATTGATTTCTGCGCCAAGATATTTGCCAAGCGGTGTGACGGTGATGCTCATCGGGTCCTTTCCTGTGCCTGCATCGCGAGCCAATCATGGCGGACGGTCTGGGGCGTTGCAACGGGCCGGAACGGCGCTCGCTTGACAGCGAGCGATGCTGGATCGGATGCTTGCACCGTCGCGAACACTGTCGGACAAGGAGGCGCCGCCGTGCTGCAAGTCAATCGCCTGGGCCCACAGATCGGGGCAGAGATCCTCGGCGTGGATATCCGCAAACTCGACCAGGAGACGTTTGACGTCATCTACCAGACCTGGCTCGACTGCAACATCATCGCGGTGCGCGACCAGACCCTCGAGCTGGAAGATTTCTTCACCTACAGCCGGCGCTTCGGCAATCTCTACGCTCATCCGTCAAAAAGCACGCGGCATCCGGATCATCCAGAACTGACCGTGTTGGGCGTCAACAAATTCGATAAGAAGGGGAAGCTCGACAAGGCGATCTATGGCCGCGGGTCGGACAATTGGCACACCGACGGGGCTTATGACGAGATTCCGTTCAAGGCGACGCAGCTCTATGCGCTGGCGATCCCGAGCCAGGGTGGCGATACGCTGTTCGCCAGCATGTACGCGGCCTACGACGCAATGCCGCAGGGCCTCAAGGACCGCGTCGGCGAACGCCTGGGCGGGTTTACCTATGGCGGCCGGCGCAAGGCGACCGCGCTGCTCAATCCCGAGGACCGCGACTGGACGCCGGTCTGGCACCCGATCATTCGGACCCACCCGGAAACCGGCCGAAAAGGGCTGTATTTCGATCCGGGAAAAATCGTCGCCATCGAAGGGCTACCGGAAGATGAAAGCGACGCGCTGATCGAGGAACTGACCACCTATATGATCCAGCCCGATGCGGAATATCATCACAAATGGCGCAAGGGCGACGTGGTGATCTGGGACAATCGCTGCACCTACCACCGTGCCGCCGCGGACTATCCGCCGGAAGAAGACCGCATTCACTGGCGCGTGTCGATTAAACCACCGGTGTAAGGCGCCAAAGGCCCCGCCGCTTGTCTAGCTTGCCGTTTCAGCCTAATTCGGTTCGGCGCACGCGAACTCGACAAAGGTCAAAAGTCGTGAAACCTGCCCGTCATCACCGCTGAGGGGCAGGACGACTTCTTGGCTGGAATAAAGATTCTGGTCCGGATCAGAAAGCGGAGTGTCGGATAGGATCGGCAAGGGGCCATTCACGGCTTCAGACAGGGTTTCGAATAAGGTGCTGGGAGGGGCCTGATGCGTGATATCCGAAAGCCATTGGCCGGTATAATTCTGTCCCATGAAACGTAGGACCTCATCGCCGATCACGCGGTAGCGGAAATTGAGTGGTGCGGCGCCCACTTCCAGCATGACGGTATGAGGTAGCAGGTCTGGTGGCATCTCCGACGGATCGAACGCGCACCGGCTTGGAACCGGTTTGTCCGCCGCGAGAGAAGACCAATGATCGAACCCGGATCTAAGTATATCTGATCCCAGGCGCTCCCTGAGTTCTGTCCACATGGTGCGAAGTCACCTTAAATGCCCCTGGCTGAAGTTTTTTCTCTTTTTTCGGGTATTATGGTGCCGCCAAACGCGTGACAGCTGTGATGTCCGTCACATAGGGGGTATTCAGCTAAAATTTTAGCTAAATTCCCGAGTCAGTTTCTTTACTCGGCGGCGCTGGTTTCCGCCAGAACCCGGTCCTCGTCGGTTTGGTAGCGGGGCGTCATGTCGCGCGGTGCCCGCGTGTCGCCCTGATCAGTATCCGCGGAACTCGCCTTC
>JAPPPC010000131.1:0-5526 GCA_028817685.1 Rhodospirillaceae bacterium | reverse complement strand
CCGAAGGCCTGTATCGCGTCTCGCACGATCGCGTATTGCTGCGCCGCATCGAACGGCGGTCCCGAGGAATGGCCGAGCGGAAAATCGACGAAGGCGGCGCGCGGTGGCCTTCCCGCTTGCATAATGTCCAGAGCGCTGCCCAAGCAGAAAGTCGGAATACCGGCGGCTTCGAGGTGACGGGCAATCAGACACACGGTCTGATGGCACACGGGTCACATGGGTATGAGGAATGCCGCGTCGATGTTCTGCGCCCGGTAGGCGTCCAACATTGCTGGGGCTAGTTCTTCGCGCACCCGGCGCTGCGAATAGATGCCGCCCATGCAGGAGAAAATGTTGTCGGCAACCTCGCCGATTACGCCTTCTTCTTCGAGCCGCCGCAGAGCCCCCAGCGGTACCATGCAGTCCGGGTCGCGTCGCGGCGCCTCCAGGTAGTTCTCGGTAATATGCGAGAAGTGTATTTTGTCTTTCGGCGTATCCTTGGGGATCGCGCGGGTCGAAGTATCATCCTTGTAATAATAGGCCTTCTGCCCGACCACATAGGCACCGGAGGTGCTGAGAACGCCGATCCGGCTCTCGCTGAGCGGTTTCTTGAGGGGCACAAAGGGTGGCGCCTCTTCGGCGATGTACCACTGATAAATCGGGTAGCCGAGCTTGCTGTAGCGTTCGGCGATCGACTTCATGTATTCGACAGGCATGCGCGTCTCCTTCGCGGAAATCTTATCGGGATGAGGCGGCCAAGGCGACCCCTCGAATTTTAGGGACCGATCCGTTCGCAAATTGCCTGGGTGCAACAACAGGCTCGTTTTCCAGACTAGGTTTCATTAGGATTCGCCGGATCGATGCGGTGCCCTCGCAGCAACAGGAGCGGCCATGACCGACACGGTTTCGATCTCTCCCGGCGCGACCTCCCTTGACGGTTGGCGAAGGCTCCATGGCGGTGCTGGTTTTGCTGTCGATCCTGGCGCGCGGCAGGCTGTCGATGCCGTCGCCGAGACGATCGATGAGATCGTTCGCGCGGGAGAACCGGTTTACGGTGTGAATACCGGCTTCGGCAAGCTGGCGGATACGGAGATACCGCGCGCGCAGCTCGCTGATCTGCAGCGCAATTTGATTCTGTCGCACGCGGCCGGTGTCGGCGAGCCGCTGTCCGATCCGGTGGTCCGACTCATCCTGGGTCTCAAGGCCGGTAGTCTCGCACGCGGCGCCTCCGGCGTCCGCTGGACGGTGATCGAGACGATCGAGCGGATGGCGGCGGCGAACGTCCTGCCGCTCGTTCCGGCGCAGGGTTCGGTCGGTGCGTCCGGGGATCTCGCGCCTCTGGCACATGTCGCGGCGGCGATGATCGGAGTGGGTGAAGTACGTGTCGGCGGAGAAAGAAGGCCGGCGGCGGACGCTTTGAGGACTGCCGGTATTCCCGTTCTCGAACTTGGGCCAAAAGAGGGGCTCGCACTGATCAACGGGACCCAGGTTTCGACGGCGTTGGCGCTGGCCGGTCTGTTTGCGATCGAGCAGCTGTTCCGCGCCGCGCTTGTCGCCGGCGCATTGTCAGTCGATGCGGCGCTCGGGTCGGACGCGCCCTTCGATTCTCGTATCCACGCGCTGCGCGGCCACCCGGGACAGATTCAGGTCGCTGCGGCGTTGCGGGGCTTACTCGACGATAGCGAGATCCGCCGGTCTCACGTCGATTGCGGCAAGGTCCAGGATCCGTACAGCCTGCGCTGTCAGCCGCAGGTCATGGGCGCTTGTCTCGATCTGTTGCGTCAGGCCGCCACGACCCTCGAGGTCGAAGCGAATGGGGTGACGGACAATCCGCTAGTCTTCGCCGACTCCGGCGAGGTGCTGTCCGGCGGAAATTTTCACGCCGAGCCGGTCGCGTTCGCCGCCGACACGTTGGCGCTGGCCGTGGCGGAGATGGGGTCCCTGTCGGAGCGGCGGATCGCCATGCTGACCGATGGGTCGATCAGCGGCCTGCCGTCCTTTCTGACCCGCGATCCGGGGCTCAATTCCGGCTTCATGATCGCGCATGTGACTGCTGCGGCGCTGGCGTCCGAAAACAAGCAACGCGCGGCGCCGGCCAGCACCGACAGCCTGCCGACCTCCGCCAATCAGGAGGATCATGTCTCCATGGCGACACATTCGGCACGGCGCCTGACCGCGATGGCGGACAATGCGCGCGGGATTGTCGCCATAGAACTGCTCGCTGCGGCGCAAGGCGTCGATTTCCACGCTCCGTTAGCGAGCAGTCCAACTCTCGAGAATGTCCGAGCGGTCATCCGTGACCGGGTGCCGGTGATGGAAGAAGACCGCTTGCTCGCGCCCGATATCGAGGCTGTCCAGACGTTGATCGCCGCGGATGTGATTTCGGATTTCGTGACAATTAAAACATTGGCCTAGGGAACCTGACATGCCACCCACCCGGATCGACAACAGCCGCGTAATCCGCGCGCCGCGCGGGGCGGAACTCAGCGCGAAGAGCTGGCTGACCGAAGCGCCGCTGCGCATGCTGATGAACAATCTCGACCCGGACGTGGCGGAAAAGCCGGAGGAACTCGTCGTCTATGGCGGTATCGGCCGCGCCGCGCGAAGCTGGGAGGCCTTCGACCGCATCGCCGAAAGTCTGAAGACTCTGGAAGCGGACGAGACTCTGTTGGTTCAGTCAGGTAAGCCGGTCGGCATCTTCCGCACCCACACCGATGCGCCACGGGTTTTGATCGCCAACTCCAACCTGGTTCCGGAATGGGCCAATTGGGAGCACTTCAACGAACTCGATCGCGTCGGGCTGATGATGTACGGCCAGATGACCGCCGGGTCATGGATCTATATCGGTTCGCAGGGGATCGTGCAGGGCACCTACGAAACCTTCGTCGAGGTCGGCCGCCAGCATTATGGTGGCGACCTGTCGGACAAGTGGATCCTGACGGCGGGGCTTGGCGGGATGGGAGGCGCGCAGCCACTGGCCGCGACCATGGCCGGCGCCTCGATGCTGGCGGTCGAGTGCCAGCCGAGCCGCATCGATTTCCGTCTGCGCACCGGCTATGTGGACGAACGCTGCAACACGCTCGATGAGGCGCTGTCGATGATCGAACGGTCCTGCGCCGACAAGAAGCCGGTGTCGGTGGCGCTGCTCGGCAACGCGGCGGAGATTTACCCGGAGCTCGTGCGCCGCGGCGTCCGGCCCGACGCGGTGACCGACCAGACCTCCGCGCACGATCCGTTGAACGGCTACCTGCCGGCCGGCTGGTCCCTGGAAGAATGGGCCGAGCGACAGGAACGCGATCCGCAGGCGGTGGAAGCGGCGGCGAAACAGTCGATGGCCGTGCAGGTCCAGGCGATGCTCGATTTTCACACGGCCGGGGTGCCGACCCTCGATTACGGCAACAATATCCGTCAGGGCGCGAAGGATATGGGGCTGGAGAACGCCTTCGACTTCCCCGGATTCGTGCCCGCCTATATTCGCCCGCTCTTCTGCCGCGGTATCGGCCCGTTCCGCTGGGCCGCGCTTTCCGGCGATCCGGAGGACATCTACAGGACCGACGCCAAGGTGAAGGAACTGATGCCGGACGACGCGCATCTACACAACTGGCTCGACATGGCGAAAGAGCGCATTCAGTTCCAGGGGCTGCCGAGCCGCATCTGCTGGGTCGGCCTCGGCGACCGCCACAGACTGGGCCTGGCCTTCAACGAGATGGTGGCGTCGGGGGAGCTCTCCGCCCCAGTGGTGATCGGCCGCGACCATCTCGATTCCGGCTCCGTCGCCAGCCCGAACCGCGAGACCGAGGCGATGAAGGACGGTTCGGACGCGGTCTCCGACTGGCCGCTACTGAACGCGCTGCTCAATTGCGCGTCCGGCGCCACCTGGGTCTCGCTGCATCACGGCGGGGGCGTCGGCATGGGCTACTCGCAGCACGCCGGCATGGTCATCGTCGCCGACGGCACCGCGGACGCGGCGCGGCGCTTGGAGCGCGTGCTGTGGAACGACCCGGCCAGCGGCGTGATGCGCCACGCGGATGCGGGCTATGAGAGTGCGGTGGAATGCGCGGCAGCGTTTGGGTTGCGGCTGCCGGGGTTGGGTTAACGTAGCGCCGCGCACGCCTCGATGATCTTGTCGCCGCCGCGTTTGAGGTCTTCTTCCGGCGCCACGAAACTCGCGCGGAAATAAGGGCTTAACCCGTACGCATTCCCCTGCACCACGGCGACCCCGACGCTGTCGAGCAGGTACATCGTGAAATCCTCGTCGTTTTCGATCACCTTGCCGTCCGGCGTGGTCTTGCCGATCGTGCCGGCGCAGGAGCAGAAGATGTACATCGCGCCGTCCGGCAGGGCGCAGGACAGGCCTTCCGCCTGGTTCAGCTTCTCGAACAGCATATCGCGGCGGTATTGCAGATTGGCCGTGCGCTCCTTGACGAAGTCCTGCGGGCCCTCGAGGGCGGCGACGGCGGCGGCTTGACTGACTGCGCTGACCCCGCTGGCGCTCTGCGACTGCATCTTCGACATGTTGGCGATGATGTCCTTCGGGCCGCCGGCGAAGCCGATACGCCAGCCGGTCATCGAATAGGCCTTGGAACAGCTGTTCACGGTGACCGTGCGGTCGTACAGCTTGGGCTCGATCTGCGCGAAGGTGGAGAAGACGCGGCCGTCGAAGATCAGATGCTCGTAGACGTCGTCGGTCAGAATATTGACGTGCGGGTGTTGCAACAGGACGTCGGCGAGCCCGCGCATCTCCTCCGGCGAATAGACGGCGCCGGTGGGGTTGCCCGGCATGCAGAACATCAGCCATTTGGTGTTCGGCGTGATCGCGGCGTCGAGATCTTCCGGCCGCATCTTGAACTGGCTGTTCTGGCCGCTGTTGATGAAGACGGGCGTGCCGCCGGCGAGCTGGATCATGTCCGGGTAGGAGGCCCAATACGGGCCGGGGACGATGGCCTCGTCTCCCTGGCTGACCGTCGCCATCAGCGCGTTGAACAGAACCTGTTTCGCACCGGCGCCGACGGCAATCTGATCGAGACCGTAATCGAGCCCATTGTCGCGCTTGAACTTGAGCTGTGCTGCCTTGCGCATTTCGATCAGCCCATTGATCGGCGTGTATTTGATTTCATTGGCATCCATGCAGGCGAGCGCGGCCGCTTTCGCATGGTCCGGCGTTGGAAAATCCGGCTCGCCGGCCGTCAGTTTCACGATATCCCGGCCCTCCGCGATCAGGTCGCGGACTCGGGCGGAGGCGATCTGGCTGGGCGACGGCTTGAACCGGCTCATACGCGGGGCGAATTCCATCTCGTAAGGCTCCTCGAACGGCAAAGACCGCAGGGTTAAAGCCTATCAGGGCCCTGAAGGGAAAGAAAAATTCGCGCGACCGGTACATCGGCATAACGCATTCAGATTTACGCAAAGTTATAAAATTATAATTGACTTTAAAACTAGTATCAATTATGCATGCAATAACTTGTTGAACGAATGAATTTGCGGTTGGGGGAGGAAAGCTCTCCCCCTTTCGTAATCCAAACGGTGCCGCGCAGGCGCCTTGAGGAG
>JAPPPC010000154.1 GCA_028817685.1 Rhodospirillaceae bacterium | reverse complement strand
GATCCAGCGTCGTATAAATCTCGCCAAGAAACAGCCAGGACCCGTGGCTACGCGACACCAGGTTGGTGTGCTTGCCCTGCCAGCCCAGACCGGCGCGCGCCGCCAGCGGTTTCTCCATCACCGGCGCGGTGTCGACGAACACCTTCACCTCGCAGTCGAAACTCTGATGCATCCAGCGCGCGACCCGCTTCAAGCGCTTCTTGACGACATCGTGGTAGTCGCGGCTTTGCGCGTAGACCGACACCGCGCCGCGGTCCTTCCGGTCCAGTATATCGAGCGGCGAGCGGTCCGGGCCGTAATTCATCGCCAGCGCCACGACGGACCGCGCGTCCGGCCATAGAACCAGTGGATCGGCGCGGCGGTCGGCCTTTGCTTCCAGCCAGCCCATATCGCCATGCCAGCCATCGGAAAGGAATTGGATCAGTCGGTTCTGCGCTTCGGGACCCACATCGGGTGCGGCGAAGCCGACCGCATCGAAACCGGCGGCAAGCGCTTGGTCGCGGATCGCGTCCCGCACGCCCGTCGGGCTGCCGCTATCCCCGTCCACGATAGGGGGGCACCCCCTGGTCCGGAATCCAGAGATCGTCCGGCGTCGGACCAGTCTGATAGAAGACGTCGATCGGCATACCGCCGCGCGGATACCAGTAACCGCCGATGCGCAGCCAATGCGGCGCAATCTCCGCCTCCAGCCGTTTGGCGATGGCGACCGTGCAATCTTCATGGAAGGCGCCATGGTTGCGGAAGGCGCCGAGATAAAGTTTCAACGACTTGCTCTCGACGAGGAAATCGCCCGGCAAATAGTCGATAACGAGGTGGGCGAAATCCGGCTGCCCGGTCACCGGACAGATCGAAGTGAATTCCGGACAGGTGAACCGCACGATGTACCGTTCACCGGCCTGCGGATTGGCGACTTTTTCCAGCACCGCCTGATCCGGCGATTCAGGTAAAGCGGTGCTGCCACCCAATTGGGTTAACGATCCGGTATCCGTCATTGTTCCATCCGTTACAGAGGATCGATATCGCCCAGCGCCTGCGTGGCGTGAAACTCGGACACGAAGGCGTCGAGTTCTTCATCCTCGATCGCTGCCCGAAGGCCTGCCATGAGTTGCTGATAGTAATGCAGATTGTGCCAGGTCAGAAGCATGCCGCCGAGCATCTCTCCGGCGCGGTGCAGATGATGCAGATAGGCGCGGCTGTGCCCTGTGCAGGCAGGACAGGTGCAATTTTCGTCGAGCGGCCGCGGATCGTCGGCATGACGCGCGTTGCGGATGTTGAGCGTCCCGCGCGCGGTGAAGGCCCGGCCCGTCCGGCCCGACCGGGTTGGCAGGACGCAGTCGAACATGTCGATGCCGCGTTGGACCGCCCCGACAATATCGGCCGGTGTGCCGACACCCATCAGGTAGCGCGGGCGGTCTTCGGGCAGATGCGGAACGGTGGCGTCTAACACGTCGAACATGACCGCCTGCCCCTCTCCCACGGCCAGCCCGCCGACCGCATAACCGTCGAACCCGATATCGATCAGCGCCGCTGCGGACTCCGCCCGCAAATCCTCGTAAACGCTGCCCTGGACAATGCCGAACAAACCATAGCCCGGACGTTTATCGAACGCGTCCTTGCTGCGTTGCGCCCAGCGCGTCGACAGCGCCATGGACTGGGCCGCTTCATCATGGGTCGCGGGGTGCTGCGTGCATTCGTCCAGCACCATCGTGATGTCCGAGCCCAACAGGCGCTGAATCTCCACCGCCCGCTCCGGCGTCAGCTCGTGCCGGGAGCCGTCGATATGCGACGCGAAGGTCACGCCGTTTTCGTCCAGCTCACGCAACTGCGCCAGCGACATCACCTGGAATCCACCGGAATCGGTCAGGATCGGCCCACGCCAATCCATGAATTTGTGCAGTCCGCCCAGTTTCGCGATCCGCTCCGCGCCGGGTCGCAGCATCAGATGGTAGGTGTTGCCCAGCACGCAATGCGCACCGGTGCTGCGCACCGCGTCGGCGGTCATCGCTTTCACCGTGCCCGCCGTGCCGACGGGCATGAAGGCCGGCGTCTCGATCACGCCATGTGCGCAATCGATACGGCCACGGCGTGCATTGCCGCTGGACGCGCTCGTTTCAAAGCCGAACGACGTCACGCTTGCCTCGCTTCCGGCGACAGCAAACAGGCATCACCGTAGGAATAGAACCGGTACTCCGAGTCGATGGCGTGACGATATGCGTCGAGCATCCGGTCATGGCCCGCGAAGGCGCAGACCAGCGCGAACAGCGTCGATTTCGGCAAATGAAAATTGGTCATCATCAGATCCACCGCACGGAACCGCCACCCGGGTGTGATGAACAGGTCGGTGTCGTCTGCGAACGCATGCACGATACCGGAT
>JAPPPC010000629.1 GCA_028817685.1 Rhodospirillaceae bacterium | reverse complement strand
CAATCTGAAGCAGCAGGCGGGTGCGGAGCTGATGCGCGACATCGCCGAGAAGGCGTTCGAGATCGTGCGCGAATACAAGGGCTCGCATTCCGGCGAACATGGTGACGGGCTGGTCCGCTCGGAGTTCCACGAGGCCATGTTCGGCACGCGCATGACCGACAATTTCGCCGAGGTCAAACGCCGCTTCGACCCGGCGGGACTGTTCAACCCGGGCAAGATCACCAACCCGCCCAAGATGGACGACCGTTCCCTGTTCCGCTTCAAGCCGGGTTACGCGGTGCCGGATCTGAAGACAGCCTTCGACTGGTCCGACTGGGGCGGCCTCGGCGCCGCAGTGGAGATGTGCAATAACAACGGCGCCTGCCGCAAGTTCGACGCCGCCGTCATGTGCCCCAGCTTCCGCGCCACCGGCGAGGAGCAGCATCTGACCCGCGGCCGCGCCAACTCCTTGCGCCTGGCGTTGTCCGGCCAACTCGGCGACGGCGCGCTCACTTCCGATGCCATGTACGAGACGATGAAGCTCTGCGTCGGCTGCAAGGGCTGCAAGCGAGAATGCCCGACCGGCGTCGACATGGCCAAGATGAAGACGGAGTTCCTGTACCACTACACCAAGGAACGCGGCCTCTCCCTGCATGACCGGCTGGTCAGCTACCTGCCGCGCTACGCTCCTTGGGCCGCGAAGCTGGGTGGTCTCTTGAACCTGCGCGACAAGCTGCCCGGCCTGGCCAAGCTCAGCGAGGCGTGGCTCGGCTTCAGTGCCAAGCGCGCCCTGCCGCGCTGGCGGCGCGATCATTTCGAATGTGCAACCGATGCGGTCGGCCCCGCCGACGGCACGCCCGTGGTCTTTCTGGCCGACACCTTCAACCGCTGGTTCGAACCGGAGAATGCCCGCGCCGCCGTCAATGTGCTGATGGCCGCGGGCTACCGGGTGCACCTGCCCACCCCGCACACCCGCAGCCGACCGCTCTGCTGCGGCCGCACCTTCCTGGCGAGCGGCCTCGTCGACGAGGCGAAGGCGGAGATCGAACGGACCATGCAAGCGCTCGCCCCCTTCCTCGATCAAGGCATGCCGGTGATCGGACTCGAGCCCTCCTGCCTCTTCACTTTCCGAGACGAGGTGCAATCGCTACTGCCCGGCGCGGCCGCCGACCGGCTCGCCGAGTCCGCCATGTTGTTCGAGGAGTTCGTCGCCCGCGAACGCGCCGCCGACCGCTTCAAACTCGATTTGCAGCCTGCTCCCTTCAAGAAGGCGCTGCTGCACGGTCATTGCCACCAAAAAGCTTTCGCCGCCATGAGTGCGGTCGAATCCACCTTGCGGCTGATCCCCGGGCTGGAGGTCAAAACTGTCGCTTCGAGCTGTTGCGGTATGGCCGGTGCCTTCGGCTACCGGGCGGAGAATTACGACATCTCCATGAAGATGGGCGAGATGGCGCTGCTGCCCGCGATGCGCGAGGCCAGCGCCGACACGGTATTGGTCGCCGACGGCACGAGCTGCCGCCATCAGATCGCCGACGGGACGGACAAGGAAGCCGTGCATGTGGCTCGGCTGCTGGAAGCCGCGCTGCCGGCGGAGGCGCGGTCATGAGCCAGCTCGCCGGTCCTATCGAACGTCAGTCGCTGCACGACGCGGTGACCGCCCGCCTGCGCGACATGATCGTCGAGGGCGAATACCCGCCCGGCTCCCGCCTGCCCGAACGGGTGCTGTGTGAGACCTTCGGCATCTCCCGCACCCCGCTGCGCGAGGCCCTCAAGGTCCTGGCCTCGGAGGGATTGCTGGAGCTCGCTCCCAACCGCGGCGCCCGCGTTGCCGGCCTGACCGCCGACGATGTCGACGAGCTGTTCCCGGTCATGGGGGCACTGGAGGCTCTCGCCGGCGAGCTCGCCTGCGCTCGCATCACCGACACCGAGCTCGCCGAGATCCGCGCCCTGCACTACCAGATGGTCCTGCACCACAAACGCGGCGAACGCCCGCCCTATTTCGACCTCAACCAACAGATCCACGAAAAGATCCTGGAAGCCGCCCGCAACCCGACCCTGACTGCGTCCTACACCAACCTCTCCGGCCGCATCCGCCGCGCCCGCTACACCGCCAACATCGACGCGGCCCGCTGGGCCCAGGCGGTGGCCGAACATGAGGAAATGCTGGAAGCGCTCGACACAAGGGACGGTGGCCGGCTGGCGGAAATCCTGAAGCGCCACTTGCGCAACAAGTGCGAGACGGTGAAGGCGGCGTTGGCGGCAGGAGCGGAAGAGGCCGCGAACGAAGAGATGATTATAACTGACGAAAAAATCTTCATCCCGACCCCTTGAGGGATTGAAACGTCACCTGTTCCATAACTGCGGGTCCCCTGCTCTTTTCTGGGGAGGGCTAGGG
>JAPPPC010000305.1 GCA_028817685.1 Rhodospirillaceae bacterium | reverse complement strand
CCTGCGCAACCAGGGTGCCCGCGTACTGGTGACCGAAATCGACCCGATCTGCGCGCTGCAAGCCGCGATGGAAGGTTACGAAGTGACCACGATGGAGGCCTCCGCGTCGCCCGGCGATATTTTCGTTACGACGACCGGCAACATCGATGTCATCACGCTCGACCATATGCGGGCAATGAAGGACCGGGCAATTGTCTGCAACATCGGCCATTTCGACTCCGAAATTCAGATTTCGGAACTGCGCAACTACGCCTGGCACAATGTTAAGCCGCAGGTCGACGAGGTCGAATTCCCGGATGGCAAGCGCCTGATCGTTCTGGCCGAAGGGCGGCTGGTAAACCTCGGCTGCGCGACCGGCCATCCCAGTTTCGTGATGTCCGCTTCGTTCACCAACCAGGTCCTGGCGCAAATCGAGCTCTGGAACAACACGGATCAGTACGATCGCGAGGTCTATGTGCTGCCGAAGCATCTGGACGAGAAAGTCGCCTCCTTGCACCTGAAGAAACTCGGAGTGGAGTTGACGGAACTCTCGACGGCGCAGGCGGACTACCTCGGATTGGCAAAGGCCGGACCGTTCAAGCCTGAACACTACCGTTACTAAACGCTTCCGACTCTTGTTCCGCTAATCGCACAAAACTAAACTGACACCGTGCGATATCGGGGCAGCAAATTGGCCGTCGGAGGACTCGCCTTGCAGGTGGCAGGGCTGCCGCGTCCCGCATTTGCCGCATCTTTCGAAACGCTGCAAACCATGTGGGGCGTGGGCCTGGCCATCACGGTCATTGTTGCAGCGTTCCTATTGTGGCGTCAGCGTGCCGCCCATGTCGCGCAGATCGAGTCCGCGCCGGTTGGCCTGTTTCAATTCACCCGGCGCGGGTTGGTCGGTTCAACGCTCGGCCGCGATCTGCTCGAATTGAGCGAACCGCTCAGTATCGAAGCCTTCAATGATGCGTTCGTTCCGACAGATTCGACGCTCATCGCCCAGGGCATTGCGACGCTGCGCGCTAATGGCGCCCCCTTCGAGGGCCGTTTCCGCACAAAAGGTGGGCGTTCCGTCTCCATCGTGGGTCGACGCGCCGGCAATGGCGATGCGCTGTGGATTTCCGACATTGGCGAGGGCGCGCAGCTTGCGGAGGACCTAGCGGAGCGATCGGGCGAACGTACGATGTTGCGTCGCATTCTCGACAAACTGCCGATGCCGGTCTGGTGGCGGGCGGAATCGCTGGGGTTGATCGGGTGCAATACGGCATACGCCAATGCGCTCGATACCGATCCGGACAGCGCGATCGAGCGAGCCCTGGAACTGGGTGCCGGCTATTTGGACCGCGATGGCCAGGGCCTCGCCCGCCGGGCCGCCAACAGCGGCAGTGTCCAGTCCGAGAGCCACCATATCGTTATCGAAGGCACCCGCCGGCTGCTCGAATTCACCGAATCGCCGGTTCACGATCCCCATGCGGCGACGGTCGGTTTCGCCACAGACGTCAAGACGATCGAATCGGTGCAGTCGGAGCTGGCGGAATTGGTCTCCGCGCATGCGGAAGTCCTCGCAACCCTCGGTGCCGCGATCGCGATCTATGGACCGGACCGGCGCCTCAAATTTTTCAACTCGGCGTTTCTCGATCTGTGGCGGGTCGAAAGCGCGGCGCTCGGCGGCGAGCCGACGATGGGCGAAGTGCTGGACATGCTTCGCGATCGGCGGCGGCTGCCGGAATATGTCGATTTTCCCGCCTTCAAGCAGGAAACGGACAGCCTGTTCCACAGCTTGATCGACCCTCGAGAAGAGGTTCTTCACCTGCCGGATGAACGAACATTGCGGATAGTCGTCTCGCCGCATCCGATGGGCGGTCTTCTTTTCGTTTATGAGGATGTGACCGACCGTCTTGCCTTGGAGCGGTCTTACAACACCTCGATCGCGGTGCAACGCGAAACCATCAACAATCTTCACGAAGCTATCGCCGTGTTCGGCGCTGACGGCCGCTTGCGTCTTTCCAATCCGGCAGCCTCGGCGATGTGGGACCTGTCGGGCGACGATGCGCTAATCGATATCCATATCGGTGAATTGTTGGAGCGGACACGCCGCTACTTTCCGCAGACCGAAGACTGGGATCGCCGGAAACAGCGCCTCATCCTTGCCATCACGGAGCCCGAACCGAAAACGGGCCGATTGGAGCGAAGCGACGGCCAGGTTATCGATTTCAGCTGCGTCCCGCTTCCCGACGGCGGTTGCCTGCTGGGCTACACGGATGTGACCGACAGCGTCCGGGTGCAACGCGCGTTGGAAGAACGCAACATGTCAGTTCAGCATGCGGAGCGATTGAAATCCGACTTATTCGCCAATTTATGCTTCGAGTTGCGCAAGCCGTTGTTCGCCTTTATG
>JAPPPC010000759.1 GCA_028817685.1 Rhodospirillaceae bacterium | reverse complement strand
CCGCCGACGCCGTTAACAGCGAAAACATCGAGCGAGTCGTCGATCTTGATGGTCTGTTTGACCAGCGTCGTCATCCACTGGCAAATGACGCCCGCGAGCAAGCCAAGGATCAGCGCACCGACCGGACCCACGAAGCCGGACGCTGGTGTAATTGTCGCCAAGCCCGCGATCGTGCCGGTAACAATGCCGATCAGGCTGGGTTTGCCGAACTTCATCCATTCCATGGCAGCCCAACTCAGCGACGCAGCCGCGGCGGATATGTGCGTGACGACCATTGCCATACCTGCGTTGCCATCAGCAGCCAGAGCACTGCCGGCATTGAAGCCAAACCAGCCAACCCACAACATCGCCGCCCCCGTCATGGTCATGCCGGGGCTATGGGGTGGGCGGACTTGATCAGGAAACCCGCGCCGCCCGCCAAGCATCTTCGCAAACACCAATGCGGAGACACCAGCGGTGACGTGAACGACGATACCGCCGGCGAAATCCAACACACCCATTTCGGAAAGCCAACCGCCGCCCCACACCCAATGGGTGACCGGTGCGTAAACAACGATCAGCCAAACGGCACTGAAAAACAGCACCGCTGGAAACGTCACACGCTCCGGATAGGCACCGACAATGAGGGCCGGCGTGATAATCGCGAACGTCATCTGGAATGCGAAGAACACCGTCTCCGGGATGGAGCCCGACAGGGTATCCGGACCGATCCCGGCCAAAAACGCCTTATCCAAGCCGCCGATATAGGCGTTCCAGTCGCCACCGTCTCCAAACGCCAGGCTATAGCCAATGGCGAGCCAGATGATCGACGCAACGCAGCAGATCGCAAAACAATGCATGAGGACGGAAAGCACGCTGCTCGCGCGCACCAGCCCAGCGTAGAACAACGCCAAACCGGGCAAGGTCATGAATAGGACCAAAGCCGTCGCCGTCAAGATCCACGCAGTATCGCCGCCGCTCAATTCGTCGGCCGCCATGGCCGAGGCAGGCCAAAGTAAAAGGACGGCAGGCAGCACCTTCGCCCCACCGCGCAAAAGCTGTGCAATCGTCATGTTATCCTCCCCAATCAACGTCGTTCGCGACAACGCTTATCGCGTCTGCTTGCGTAAACCATAAGGGAGGACAGCGGTTTCATCCACCCTGTGGCAATTCCCGTTTTCCGGTCAGGCTGATACGGTGTGATGAGATGCTCAACGACACCCTGCCGAACAACCAAGCAGCCATGACTGCCATTAGCGGTCGCCAGACACTCGCGGTATTCCTCGTCGGGTCGCTTGGCATTGCGATCGGCTATTTCGGTCTGCCCCGACTCGTAAGCAACGGTTTCGTTCAATTGGAGTCGACGCTACTTCACCTGATCGCCGACGGCCTCGCCTATGGCGGGTTCCTCGTAGCGGCCTGGATTTTCGTGGTGAAGCCTCGAGATCAAGGGTTGAAAGCACTGGGTTTAAAAGGCTGCGAGGTCTCCTTCTTCGTGCTCGCCGGCTTTCTCGCGGTGTTGTGGATCATTGTTTCCTCCCTACTCTATTCCATTATGGGGGTCTGGGAAGCCGCCCTGATCTATGGCGCTGGCGAGGTTGCGCCCTATCAAAAAACGTACGCTCTGCTGGTTGGGCTATTTCTTCTGGCCGGACCTATCGCCGCGCTGACAGAGGAAATTCTCTTCCGCGGCATCCTCTACACCTGGCTGCGCCGCCACCTTAATGTCACGATCGCGGCTCTCCTAAGCGCGTTCCTGTTCACGATCGCCCATCCAAGCGTTTTCGTGGGCGGTGTTGCCGCCATCCTTGATACGTCTTTACTAGCGATCCTGCTCGCCCTGCTGTTTGAAGTCAGCCGATCGCTCTGGCCCGGCATCCTGGCCCACGCGCTCTACAACACGCTGCTGCTCAGCCACTATCTTTATCAGGGCTAGAAGGCGAGACTGCCACGGCACAATTAGGAAAGCGAAGAGGCAAGCATGACGGACTCACGGGACCTTTTGAAGCAGATCGAAGAGGCCCGCCACGCCGTATTGGACGAAGGAAGGCCGGACGCGGTTGAGAAGCGGCGAAAGTTCGACATGTTGACCGCGCGGGAGCGGGTCGCAGCGCTGGTCGATGACGGCAAACTCACCGAGTTCGGCAGCCTGGTCCAACCCCATCGCGACAACGAGCTGAACAAGGACCTTGTCGCGCCGGCGGACGGCATCATCACCGGCACCGGGACAATCGACGGCCGGCATGTCAACGTTGTCTCGCACGACTATACGGTGCATGGCGGCAGCAGCGGCAAGGTCGGCGGCCTGAAACTCGCGCGTGCCGTCACCCGCTCGATCGAGCGCGGGATGCCCCTCGTCATGCTGCTGGAAGGGGGCGGGCATCGTATCCAGGACGGTATGAACGCGGCCCACTTCGCCGGCGCCTCGCCGGTGTTCCAGAACATGGCACGGACCTCGGGATGGATTCCGACGGTGGCCGCGATGATGGGACAAGGTTTCGCGGGCCCGACAAACTATTCCGCCCTCAGCGATTTCGTTGTCATGGTCCGCGGCAAAGCGACCATGGGGATGGCCGGCCCGGCCTTGGTCAAGGCGGGCACCGGCGTGGATATTTCCAAGGAAGAGCTCGGCGGCGCGAAACTGCAAGCCGACAGGCAGGGGATCGCCGATCTGGCCGTCGACAGCGAAGAGGAATGCCTCGCCGCGGCGGCCAAGTTTCTGTCCTATTTGCCGAGCAACGCGCGCGCACCGCTGCCGATCATCGATTGCGACGACCCGGCCGACCGGCGCGACGACAGCCTGTTCAATCTGGTCCCCGCCGACAGCCGCAAGGTCTACGACGTGCGCAAGGTGATAAAGGTCATCGCCGACCGCGACAGCGTGTTCGAGTTGAAGCCCGGATTCGCCGGCAATATCGTCACCGCCTTCGCGCGCCTGGACGGCCGACCGGTCGGCTTCGTCGCCAATCAGACAATGCGCAAGGGCGGAATCCTCGATACGCCGGCCTGCGAGAAAGCCGCACATTTCATCGCATTGTGCGATGCCTTTGGCCTGCCTCTGGTTTTCCTCGTCGATGTTCCCGGCTTCTCTATCGGCCCGTCGGCAGAGGAAAGCGGCCTTGGCCGGCGTAGCGGAAGGCTGTTCTACGAAATCGGCATCGCCACCGTGCCGCGGGCCTCCATCGTGCTGCGAAAGGGCTATGGCGGCGGCTATTATGCGATGTGCGGGGGCCGCAGCTTCGAGGCGGACGCCGCTTTCGCATGGCCGACAGCGGAAATTTGCGCCATGTCGATCGAAGGGGCGGTCGACGTCGCCTTCAAACGCGACTATCAGAACGCCGACGATCCCGCGGCAAAGCGACAGGCGATGATCGACCGGATCAAGACGCAAACCGCGGCCTTGGGCGCGGCAAAGGATTTCGGCGTCGACGAGATCATCGACCCGCGCGACACGCGCGCCCTGCTGATCGAGACGTTCAACACCACACCGCGCCGCAAACCCGACCGCAATCCGCCGCGCTACCGGGCGATCTCGCCAATTTGACGGCAGAGCGTCTAATATGGAGGGGTAACTTCGGGAGATGGCGATGCCACTGAACACGCAACCGCTTGCCGGCGCCTCTTTCGGCTGTCTGGCAGAGTTCACCGGCGCGCGCGACGCCGGCGCCGTGGTCGCCGCGGCAGAGGCGGAGCCTGACGCGCTGACCAACGCGCTGTACGCCGCGAACGGCTTTCTGCTGATGAAGGGCATGCAAGGGATTACCGAGGAGCCGGCACTGCTCAACCGGCTTAGTCGCCTGTTCGGTGAGGAGGTCGAGAATTACAGGGAAACCGGGATGCGTCCGACCAGCATCCATACCGAAGTCCCGGAGATCCTGATCGTCTCCAACATGCCGCCGGTCGATCGACCGCCGCCAAAACGCCCAGAACCGCCGCTTACCGCCGACGGCAAACTGCCGGTTCAGTTCCCGCACCGGCGGGGCTGGCATACCGACCAGAGCTACCGTCGTCCGCCGCCGGACATCTCGCTGTTCTACGCGACGATCCCATCGCCCAAGGGTCAGGGTCAAACGCTCTATGCCGACTGCATCGCCGCATACGAAGCGTTACCGTCTAGCCTGAAAGCCAAAGTGGATGATCTGGTGGGTATCCATGTCCGCCCCGGCAGCGGACGGACGGAGGACGCCGTGCGCAATGGTGATACGCCCGACCCGCTCGGCCCCTATGAACAGCCTCAGCACCAGCCGGTCGTGCGCACCCATCCGATATCCGGCAAACGATCGCTCTATCTTTGCGAAGCCGGGCAAATGGATTGGACCATTGGCCCGTTCGTCGGTATGGAGCCTGGTCCGGACGGAGAAGGTGCAACGTTGCTGTACGAAATCATGTCGCACCTGACGCAACCGAAGTTCGTCTATGCGCATGAGTGGGACGAAGGTGACCTGGTGATTTACGACAACCGGACCACGCTGCATGCCGCCACCTGGTTCGACGCGGAAAAACACGGACGGCTGATGTGGCGCACGACCATCAGCGGCAACCCCGGCGCGGAATATGAGGGAGAACGGAAGAGCTGGCTGGCAGCCGAATAGGACCTAGTCCCGGCGGACGAACAGGAAGTCTCCGCCCTCGTGGCCCGCCTTGCGGATATCGGAATATTCCGGCGTCTGATCGGCATTCAACACTACGGTGTGGCGGATCTTTTCGAACAATTGCGTGCCGTCCATCACGCCCTCGTTCTCGTCGAGTGCTTTCAGGAATTGCGCCGCGAAGACGGAGTGATCTCCGCCACCGGCATCCGTGACGGGTTCTAGCCCCCCAGACGACAGCACCACGCGTGTCCGTTTTTCCGCCATATGCGCGATATAGTCCGTGCGGCGTTCCGGCACTTTGATGGACCGGGTCAGCGTCCCGGAATAGCAGCTGTCGGCGACGACCATGACATGTTTCGCGAAGGTCGCCTGCAAGGTGTCGGTGAGGCTGGAATTCGCGAGCCAGCGCGACCGACGGTCCTGTTGCGCATCGACCGGCAGCCAATAGCCGCGCCCCGACTGCTTATCGAGCCAGCCATGACCCGCATAGTAAATGATCAGATTGTCGTCTTCGGTCAGGGTCTCGCGCAGTTCGTCGAAGGCATCGATGATATCATCGCGCGAAGGGTTCTCCAGCAGCTGGACGCCGAAGCCGTATTTCGTCTTCAGCGTATCGGCGACGGCGCGCGCGTCGGCGCCCGCGGTCTTCAGAGTCGGTAATTTTTCGTAGTGGTTGATGCCGATGACCAGCGCCCGATAGGTACCGAATGCGACGTTCGGAATATCTCGTGCCCTGGTGACGGCGACGAACTCGGTCGCCTTGTTGCCATCGACATCATAGGCGGTGATGCGGATTCTGTTCGTACCCAGCGCGACCGGCACATCCTTGGCGAAACGGCCATCCTCCCGGCCGAAGCGAACCGCTTCCCCGTTTATCTCCACCCGTATGACCGGATCGTCGTCCTGCACCAGCCCTTCGATCGTAACGGTGTGTGCCTTCGTCTCCAGCGAAGCGGGAACCCGGATCGTCGGCGGTGCCAGATGCTGCACAGCACCCCGACGCTTTTGCTGCCGTTGCAGAATCAAGGCTTGGCGCTGCAGTTCGATCTTCTCACGTTGCAGCGCCAGCTCCTGCCGAACCCGCTCTTGCTCCAACTGCTGGCGCATCTCCCGCAGCTTGGCCTCGCCCGCCAAACGTTCGCGTTCCAGGGCCGCGCGCTGCCGATCGACGGCCTGTTCGCGCGGTGCGGTACGGGTCACTTTCTCGGCCGAAGGTTCCCGGGTCGGTTTCGCGACCTGTACCGGTGGCGGTTCCGGTGCTGCCTTCGCCACTTTGCCTTGCGGGCGCGCAAGACGTGCGATCTCGCCCTGGGCATCGGTCTCGACGGTTACCAGGATTCCGGATTTGCTATACGCGATGACGCCGCGTTTCTGGTTCACATAGACCCCGAAACAGCCTGACAACGGCTCCGACCCTTCGCCGAAATTCTGATAGTGGACGGTGTCGACGTCGATGCAGTGTTTGTCGCCTTCGACCCGCCACGTGCCATAGCCATTGTCGCCGGCGCTGAAATTGTTGCCTTCGAAGGTGCCGTCCGCATTGAAGGTCATGGCCCAGGCGTTGGTGGTACCGCCGCTGCCATCGTCCGGAAAATTCGCAATGTGAAGATCGTCGAACAGTGTCCGGATTTCGGCGCCGGAAAGCTTACGGAAGCTGCCGGACTGTTGCGCGAGCAGCGGGGATGCATCGATCACCAGGGCGAGTAGCCCCAACCCATATAACAGGTTTCGCATTACGGCGCGCATCATGCCCCTATCCTAGCCGGACTCGATCGGCCGGTCACCGCAGAACCGTAAGGGCCGGTATAACGGACAACACAAGCAGGATGGCAAAGGAAACGTTGATGATCCGGCTCTTGTGCGGATCGTGCAGATGGCGGCGCAGGGTCGCGCCGATCAACACCCAGCCGACATCCGCGACGAGCACGATGGCGTAGCAAATCACCGCTTCGAGAACGGTCGCGCCGAGCGGGGCACCGGGGATCAAATCGAACCCGGCGAACAGCGCGGCAAAAGCCGCGTAGGCCTTGGGATTGGACAGGTTGAACACCAGCCCCGTCATGAAACCCGGCGCGGCGGAAATCCCCCCTTCGGAGTTGATGGGAAGCGCCGACGCGATCCGGTAAGCGAGGTAGGCGAGATAACAAAGGGATATCGTTGCGAGAACGGTCGCAGCGTACGGCACCGACAGGATCGCGGTCAGCAATCCGGCGGCAACACCGGTGATCACCAACCCTGCCCCGGACATGATGCCGAACATATAAATGCGTGCCTGGCGTCCATCGAAGGCCGCGCCGGCCGCTGCCAGACTCAACGTGGCCGGACCGGGGCTGGCGACAAGCGCGATGCCGGCGAAGATGAAGGCGATCAGTTCACTGTAGAGCATTCGCGTTTCCCGAACCGCCCTAAGGGTCGACCACGTCGGAGACGAAATCTTCGAACTTCCCGCCGGGGCCGCGCGAGATCGCGTCCACATAGACAAATCGGAGATGCATCATCTCCGGAAGCCGGGCGGTGAGATGGGCTGTGAGTTGCGCTTCTTCGTCCTTCGTCAGTGTGCGTTCGACGACCAGGTGTGCTTCCAAATCGGTTCGTGTTTTCTGCACTAATTGATGCTGGCGTATCGGCGCGATCGCGGTGAGCCCGCGCGATCCAAAGGACGGCCAGATTTTCTCGCCGCTCGGCAGCACCAAAATGTTGCGCACACGTCCGAGGAAACGACGGACCGTCGGCAGGCCGCGACCACATGCGCAAGGTTCCCCGACTTCCGCAAAGTCACCCAGTTCATAGCGGATCAGCGGGGTGATGAAGTTCTGCAGCGGTGTCGCGATGACCCGGCCAACCTCGCCCGGTGCACAAGGCATCCCCGCCTCGTCCAGGATCTCCGGCAGGACGCTCTCACTCATAACGTGATAACCGCCATCGGACGGACATTGCAGGGCGGCGATCCCGATTTCCTGGGCCGAGTAGATATCTTGAACGGGAACACCGAGGGTTGCTTCGCAGGCCGCTCGTGTTTCGTCATTCAGGACTTCGCTCATCGTCGTGATGGCGCGCAAAAATGGTAGGCTGCCCTGATTGCAGTGATCGAGCAGGTTCCGAAGGTTCGAAGGATAGGTCGTCAAATATTGCGGTTGCACCTCTTGCAGCCAGGCCAACTGCTCGGACACCGGCCGGCCGATGTCGAAATAGAAGTGCGGCCCTGTCGCGTACCCCATCATCCAAGGCACCGGTTTCCCCGCCTCTGACAGTTTCTGTTGCGCCGCATTCAGCCGCACGATCCCGGCATAGCGCGCAGCAGGGTCGTATTCATGCCACCGGTAATGGCGCAGATTATTGGCGTAATAGAAGTAGGTCGTGATGCGGCTGTTCATGAAACGAACCGGTGTGCCGGTCGACCCGGAAGACTGCATCGCGCTGGTGGCGCCGTGACTAGCCGGCGGCACCTCGGATTTCAAGGCATCGAAATTCTCCTGCAATGCGCGGCGGGTAAGAATAGGTACCGCTTCCCAGCGCGACCGGTCCAGCGGGCTGTTCTCCTCGAAACAGTCAGTCAGCCGATCACGGTAGTACGGGACGGTCGCCTGGCAATGGGCAAGCAAGGTCCGGAGTTGGACCAACTGCCGCGTCCATAACGTCTCCTCGGCCAGCCATTGCGAGCGCTCGTTCTGCGCATGCAGAGCCAGCACCGTTGCCGCCTCGCCGCTGGGCACACGCGGCCATTGCAGCGAGGCGTCGCGCGAACTTACGATATATCGAGGAGCCATTTGATACGCTCGCGGCGTCTGCGGGGATGAATGGGCTGATACTTATACAGTGTGTGAGAGGTTACATGACGGAAAAGATCGCGGTGGTAATCGGCACCGGCCCGGTAGAAGGCGTCGGCGGGGCGCTAGCACTCCGCGCGGCAGCCGCCGGCTGTCACGTCGTCGTTACCGGTCGCACGGAGGCCCGCATCGAAGCCCTGGCCGAACATGTGCGCGGCCAAGGCGGTAACGCGACCGCGAAAGTCATGGACACTACAGTGGAAGCCCAGGTCGAGGACCTGTTCGCCACGATCGACGGCATGGACGGGGCGCTGGAATTCGTCGGCTACAACGCCGGCAACTCCTTCCGCCACGACACGTTGACCATGTCCGGCGACTTCTTCGAAAAAGCGTGGCGGGTTTGCTGCTTCGGCGGTTTCTTGGTCGGCCGCGAAGCCGGCCGCCGCATGGCCGAACGCGGCGCCGGCACGATTATGTATACCGGTGCCACCGCGTCGGTGAAGTCGCGGCCGCCCTACATGGCCTTCGCCGCCGGGAAGTTCGGATTGCGCGCCGTCGCGTCGGCGCTCGCGCGCGAACTCGGCCCCAAGGGTGTCCATGTCGGGCACGCGATCATCGACGGTGGGATCGACGGGGAACGCTTGAACGAACGCAATCCCGACGCCAAGGCGGCACGCGGTGAGAACGGCATGTTGAAGCCGGAGGCGATCGCCGAAACCTATTGGCAGCTGCACCTGCAGCATCCGTCGGCCTGGAGCTTCGAGATCGACCTGCGGCCGTTCAAGGAAACGTTCTAAGACTTTGCGTCAGGCCGCTTCCATCACCGCGCGGACGCCATCGGCGATCTTCGTCCGCTCCGGAAATACGTGGTCCTCCAGCACCGGGCTGTAGGGAATCGGCACCTGCAACGCACAAATTCGTTTCGGCGGCGTTTTAAGGCACTTGAAGGTTTCCGGATCCTCGGTCACCAGGGTCGCGATCTCCGCCGCCGCGCCAGCCGTCGGACCGGCCTCGTCAGCAATAACCAGGCGTCCCGTCTTGCGCACCGAAGCGCGGATTGTCGCCGCATCCAACGGCACCAGACTGCGCGGGTCGACGACCTCGACCGACACGCCCTCATCGGCAAGGGTCTCGGCCGCCGCCAGCGCTTCCTGTACCTGCCAGGCAAGACCGACCACGGTAATATCGCTGCCCTCGCGCTTAACCTCCGCCTCGCCGATCGGGATGGTGTAGTCCTCTTCCGGCACGGGTCCTTTCATGCCGAACAAACGGTTCGACTCGAAACAGATCACCGGATTGTTGTCGCGAATGGCAGATTTGATCAGCCCCTTCACGTCGTAGGGTGACGACGCCAAGGTGATCTTCAGCCCTGCCATATTCATGAACATCGAATAGGGGCTCTGCGAGTGCTGCGCCGCGACGCGGCCGCCGCCACCGACCGATGCGCGATACATGATCGGGAACTGTGCCTGTCCACCGAACATGTAGTGGATCTTGGCCGCCTGGTTGACGATCTGATCCATCGCGACGAAGGCGAAGGTGACCTGGCGCCAATCGACGATTGGCCGGAATCCGGAACTGGCCGCGCCGATTGCCATGCCGGTCAGAGCGCTCTCGGCGATCGGCGTCGCCCGCACGCGGCTCTCCCCGAACTCCTCGACCAACGGGAACGGCGCGTCCGTCGACATGTGGAAGACCTTCTCATCGCGCCGCATTTCCTCGGCGAGCGCTTCCATCGCCGCCTCCATGAAGGTGATTTCGCGAGTCATCGCACCGCCTCCTGATCCGCATAGAGGTCGTCGAGCGCCGCATCCGG
>JAPPPC010000406.1 GCA_028817685.1 Rhodospirillaceae bacterium | reverse complement strand
TATTGATCTGTTTCGAGCTGTCGCTCAATCCCTTCCGCTCAGTCCCCAGCGTGCTTGAGGTGCAGGATCTCGATTTCGAGGCACGTCTGGCGACGTTGCGTGATCCGGACTTCCGCGCCCGTCTGATTGCGGAGCCCGGCGGCAACGAGACACAGATGCGTCGGTTCCAGCAATGGGATCGCATTTTCCCCTTCGGCGACCCGCCGGAATATGAACCCGATCCGGAAACCAGTGTCGGTGCACAGGCGAAGCGCCGGGGAATCGCGCCGGCGGAACTCGCCTATGACCTGATGCTGGAGAAGGGCGGGCGTGGCATCCTCTACCGGCCGACGACGAATTATGCCAATGGCGACCTCGCCGTCGTGCACGAGATGCTCGGGCACCCGAACACTCTGATCGGGCTCGGCGATGGCGGCGCGCATGTCGGTGTAATGTGTGACGCGACCGACATGGCGCACACGATCAGTTACTGGACGCGCGATCGCACGCGCGGTCCGAAACACGGGCTCGAAGATATGGTCCGCCGGCTGACCGCCGCCAATGCCGAGGCGATCGGTCTCACAGACCGTGGCCGCATCGCGCCGGGCCTGCGCGCCGACATCAACATCGTCGATTACGATGCGCTTCAGCTGCAGTCGCCGAAGATCCAGTACGATCTGCCGGCCGGCGGCAAACGTCTGGTGCAGCGTTCGAAAGGGATCGACGCGACGCTCGTCGCCGGGGAACCCGTTTGGCGGGATGGCGAGGCGACCGGCGCGCTGCCGGGACGGCTCCTGCGCAGCGGCTCTTAGCCGTCGTCCGCCAGCCACGCGTCGATCGCGGCGAGCCCTGCGGTCTTCAGCGTTTCGGGCGCGCCGCTGTGTTCGAATGAGTGGCGCGCCATGGCCGCGAGTTGCGCGTCGTTGAGTCCCATCTCGTTCCGGCACAGGATGAATTCGTCGACCAGGTCCGGGCCAAATAGCAGGGGATCGTCGCTGCCGAGTGAACAGATCACGCCGGCATCGAGCAGCCGCGGTAAAGGGTGATCTTCGATCGACGGGAAGACATTAAGCTGCAGGTTGGAACTTGGGCAGACGTCGAGGCATACCCCCTCGCGCGCCAACCGGTCGACCAATGCCGGGTCTTCCGCCGCCAGCACGCCATGGCCTAGCCGGTCCGCGCCCAGATGGTCGAGCGCGCCTGCGACGGATGCGGCGCCTCTGCCCGGGGCCGGAGCGATCTCACCGGCATGCGGCGCCGAGATCAACCCGGCCTCGGTCGCGACGCGAAACGGCTCGGCGAAAGGCTCGGGTGGAAAACCTTCCTCCGGGCCGTGCAGGCCAATGGCCACGATGCCGGCGTGGCGTCCCTCCACACCGTTCGCGCCGCAGGCGATGCGGTGCGCATCGGTGCGGACCAGATCCGCCGTGACCTCCGCCCGCGACATTCCCTGTTCGAGCGGCCGGCTGCGGTCGATCGCCGAGATAAAACCGATGCCGACACCGGTCGCCTGGCTCGCGGCTTCCGCCGCTGCCAGCGTGAAGGCCCAGCCTTCTTCCTGCGTATCGAACAGCCGGTGCGCGCGGGCGTCGGGCCGGGCGTCGCTATACCGGTCGGCGTCGAAGGCGGGTTCGATCCACCAGACACCTTCGGCCGCCGCGTCCTCTGCGACCTGTCGGATCAACAGTGCAAGATCCTGCGGTGTCCGGATACAAAGGGTCGCCGCCCGGTACATCGCGTTGAAGCCGGAAAAATCGTCGAAGCGCTGACCCCGTGTATCCGCGGGCCGCTCGATCCCGTAGCGCGTGCAGAACGCGTCCAAGGTGGCAGGCCGCATCGCGCCTTCCAGATGAAGGTGCAGATGCGCCTTGGGCAAGCTACGCAGGTCGCGCGGCGGGGGCATGGTACGGTTGCTCCAAATGTGACGGTGCCAGTGTAGGGTGATTCGGTGGGTTGGGTGAAACTGCGGGTTTGCTCCGAGACGGTCCGATGCGGCACGCTAAGGCGATCACCGCGTCCGAGGACTCTATGACCGACACCGGCGATTTCGCCGCACTCTTCACGCCGTTCACGCTTGCCGGCAAGCGGTTGCGCAACCGCATCGCGCACGCCTCGATGACCACGCTCTCGACACCGGGGGGCAAAGTGACCGAGCGGGAGATTCGCTATCACGCCAACCGGGCAAAGGGCGGGGCGGCGATGACGGTGACGGAACCGCTCGGCATGATGCGCCATCAGGTGAGGCTGCCGCGGGTGCAGGTCTGGCGACAGGACGATCCGGATGCGCTCAAACGTCTGGCCGAGGCGGTGGAGGGGGAGGATTGCCGGCTGATCGGACAGATTCAGGACGCCGGCCGCGGGCGCCATTTTCCCGGCCGCAACCCGGAGGCGATCGGCGCCTCGGCCTTGCCGGACGATCTCTCCTGGACCGTGCCGCGCGCGCTGAGCGCGGTTGAGATTCGAGGTTTGATCGCGGAGATCGCCGAATCCGCCGCGTACCTCAAACAGTGCGGCTTCTCCGGCGTCGAGATTTCCGGCGGCCATGGCCATCTGTTTCACCAGTTTCTTTCGCCGCATTCGAACCGGCGGGAAGATGCGTATGGCGGCGACTGGGATGGACGTGTCCGCATCGTCGCGGAATTGGTCGCGGCGCTGCGGGATGCCTGTGGCGTGGACTTCATCGTCGGCCTCAAACTGCCCGGCGATGACGGTGTCGCCGGCTCCGTCGGCCCTGCCGAAGCCGCTGAAATCGCCGACCGCCTGACCGCCGCCCGCAATGTCGACTATGTCTGCTTCGCCGGCGGGGCGCATGCGCGGACCTTGGAGATGCACACCCCGGATCGGCACGGCCCGACCATGCCCTATATGCATTTCATCAAGGAACTGCAGGATTCGCTTAATGGGGTGCCGCTGATGGCGCTTGGCCGCATCACTGACCCCGCGGAAGCGGACGGGATCCTGGCGCGCGGCGAGGCGAAGCTCATCGGCATGGGCCGCACCCTGCTGGCCGATCCGGCTTGGCCCGATAAGGCGCGGTCGGGCCGCACCTGGGACATCCGCTATTGCCTCAGCTGCAACACCTGCTGGGGGACAATCGTCCAGCAGCAGCAACCGGTCGCCTGCGTCAACAACCCGCGCGTAGCGCTGGCGGACGAGGTTGATTTCGTGCCCAAACCGGCGACCAGCCTGAAGCGCATCGTGGTGGTCGGTGCCGGCCTCGCGGGGTTGGAGGCCGCCTGGACCGCTGCGGCGCGCGGTCACGAGGTGACGGTATTCGGTGCGTCAAACGAGGTCGGCGGCAAGGCGCGGTTGCGCGAACGCCTGCCGGGCGGCGAGACGGTCAGCTCTATCTACGACTATCAGGTGGTCGCCGCGGAACGCGCCGGTGCGGATCTGCGGCTCGGCCGTCGGGCGACGGCGGAAGACATCATCGCGCTCCAGCCGGACCGGGTGGTGCTTGCCACCGGGTCGCGCATGATCCCGCCCGACTGGCTGCCGGAGACCGCGCGCGCGGAAAGCTGGATCCCGGATCTGCGCGCGGCGCTGCCGGACATTCTGCGCATCGAGACGCAACAGCCCGGCGCGGCGGTGCTGTACGATACGGACCACACCGAAGCCACCTACGCCGCGGCGGAGGCGCTCGCCGCGCGTTTCGCCCGCACCGTCATCGTCACCCCGCGCGACGCCATCGCCACGGACGTCCAAATGGTCACGCGCCAGGGCATTCTGCGCCGTATGGCCGAGCACCGTATCGAAACGCTCACCCTCGTAGAGCCGCGCTGGTCCGACGGGATTACCGAAGGGCGGCTGGAAGTGGTGAATATCTACAATGGCGACGTGACCGTGATTGAAGAATTATCGCTTCTGACCTACGCCACCCCGCGCGTGGCGGACGATGCCCTTGCCGCTCCCTTGCGCGCCGCGGGCATCGATGTGGTCCCGGTCGGCGACGCCCGCGCCCCGCAGGAATTGCTCTTCGCTACCGCCAGCGGTCACGCGGCGGGTATGGCGGATTAGGCGCTCACCCCTAGTTCGCCCGATAGAACGGCGCGTCGCCCTGGACCGTCACCCGGTGGCCGTAGCGCTCCGCCGGCCAGTAGTCCCACATCGCCAGATGTTGCGTGCAGCGGTTGTCCCAGAAGGCGACGGCATTGTCGTGCCATTGGAAGCGCACCTGGAACTCCTGCCGCGCCATATGCTGGAACAAATAGGCGAGGATCGCGTCGCTCTCCGGACCGGGAATGTCCATGATCTGTTGCGTGAACACCTCGTTCACATAGAGCGCCTGGCGGCCAGACACTGGATGGGTGCGGACGACGGGGTGGATCGCGTTGGTGAACTTGCGGCCCGTATCGTCGACGCCCTTCTCGGCGAAGCGCCCGCGATGCGCCCGCTCTGGATCGTGCAGCGCCTTGAGCCCGCTCAGATACACCTTCATCCCCTCCGACAACGCGTCGAAAGCGGCATACATATTGGCGAAGATCGTGTCGCCGCCAAGCGGCGGGGTGCGGTGAATCTGCAGGATCGTCGCCATCGGCGGCTCCGGGTCGCTCGAGACGTCGGTGTGCCAATCCGACCCGTTATTGACCACCGACTCGCCGTGGGTATGGATGACGAACAGCTCCGGATGTTTCTCGTCCATGGCGTCGTTCGGATGTATGTGCAGCGGCCCGAAGCGGCGCCCGAAGGCAATCTGCTGCTCGGCCGTCAGTTCCGGCTGATCTCGGAAGAATAGGACATTGTGATCGGCCAGCGCCCGGTTCAGATCCTCGACCTGCGCCGTGGGCAGCTCCTGCGTCATATCCACCCCGGTCACCGCCGCCCCGATCACCGGATTGACCGGCGTCACCGCGATCGAATCGTACTCCGTCGCCCGATGCGAATTGCTGAGCGCCTCCGCATGCTCGCGCTTGCCATCATGGAAATTGCGGTTGGACATGGGTTTGGGAACTCCTTCCGCTAGAGGGGTGGCGTTGGTCGGATCGAGGGTACCGGGTGGTGGTGTGGAGGGGAAGGTAGGTGGCCTAACCTAAGGCATCACTAACTTCCCGCTCCAAACGCCGTAGAGCGTCAGCGCCGCGAAGGCGGCCAGGCTGATGATGAACCAAGTTCGCATTGGCCGCGCTGCCTCAGTCGTCGAGAAAACCCTTCCCGCTCGCCGCCAGCTCTTCGATCATTTTCGCCGGTTTCCAGCGGTCGCCATACCGTTCCTGCCACTCCACCATCTGGGCGTGGATGTTTTTCACGCCGATGCCATCGGCCCAGAACATCAGGCCGCCGCGGTAGCGGGGAAATCCGAAGCCGTTGAGCCACATGACGTCGACGTCGCTGGCGCGGTAGGCGATACCTTCTTCTAATATCTTGGCGGCTTCGTTGACGCTCGCGAACAGCAGGCGGTGCAGGATTTCCTCGTCGGTGAAGTCGTCACGCTGCTGCAGACCGAGCTCGCGGCCGACTTCGGCGATGACCTCGTCGACGACCGGGTCGGGATATGGGGTGCGGTCGCCCTTTTCGTATTTGAACCAGCCGGCGCCGGTCTTCTGGCCGTAGCGGCCCATCTCGAACAGCCGGTCGGGGATCGGCAGGTCGCGGTGTTCGTTTGGGCTTTCCTTTTTACGACGCTGGCGCACGGCGTGGCCGATATCGAGCCCGGCCAGGTCGCCGACTGCGAACGGGCCCATCGGGTAGCCGAAATCGTACATGACCTTATCGATCTGCTGCGGCTTGGCGCCTTCTTCGACCAGGATGTTCATCTCGGTCTGGAAGGGCGCGCGGCTGCGGTTGGCGAGGAAGCCGTCGCAATTGCCGCATACCGCGCCGACCTTGGCGATGCGCCGCGACAGGGCGGTGCAGGTCGCCACGACGTCTTTAGCGGTGTCGCTGCCGCGCACGATCTCCAGCAGCTTCATCACGTTGGCGGGGCTGAAGAAGTGCGTGCCGAGCACGTCCGCCGGTCGTTTCGTCGCGCTAGCGATCTCGTCGATATCCAGGGTGGAGGTATTGGAGGCGAGGATCGCGCCCTCCTTCATCACCGCATCGAGCTTGCCGAAGACGTCTTTCTTGACCGGCATCTCCTCGAACACCGCCTCGATGACGATGTCGGCGTCGCCAATCTGGTCGTATTCGAGGGCCGGGGTGATGAGGCCCATGCGCGTGTCGACGGCGTCCGCGGCCAGGCTGCCGCGCTTCACGCTGGTCTCGTAGTTGGCCCGGATCTTGGCGAGGCCCTTGTCGAGCGCCTCCTGATTCATCTCCAACAGCTTCACGGGGATACCGGCATCGGCGAAACACATGGCGATGCCGCCGCCCATCGTGCCCGCGCCGACCACCGCGGCCGTGTCGATGTTGCGGCCCTTCACGGATTTGTCGATATCGGGAATCTTGTTGGCCTGGCGTTCGGCGAAGAAGGCGAAGCGCAGCGACTTCGCCTCGTCGTCATTTACCAGCTCCTCGAACAGCTCGCGCTCGCGTTCCACACCCTCGTCGAAGGGCAGTTCGACGGCGGCCTCGACGCATTTGATGCAGTGGTAGGGGGCGTTCTGATTGCGTGCGCGGCGCGCGATTTTCTTGCGCATCGCGTCGAACATGCCGGGGTCTTCCTTCGCCTCGGCCAGTTTCGAATCGTCGTCGCGAATGCGCGGTAGGGGACGTATGTCGGCTATCTTCTCCGCATAAGCGATGGCGGTGTCGAGCAAGGCGTCATTGTCCGCGGCCAGGTCGTCGAGGATGCCGAGCCCCTTGGCCTCCAGCGCGGGGACGTGACGACCGGTGACGATCATTTCCATCGCTGCCTTCGGGCCAATCAGCCGGGGCAGGCGCTGCGTTCCCGCGCCGCCGGGCAGAATGCCGATCAGAACTTCCGGTAGGCCGACCTTTGCATCCTTCGTGGCCACCCGGTATTGGCAAGCCATCGCTGTCTCCAACCCGCCACCCAGCGCGTAGCCATGGATCGCGGCGACGATGGGCTTCTCGCTGTCGTCGATGATGGTGCGGTAGGTGAGTCCGGCCTCGGTCTTCTTCTGGCCCAGGAATTTGATGTCCGCGCCGGCGATGAAGCTACGCCCGGCGCCGCGCAGCACCATGGCCTTTACCTCCGGATCGGCATTGCCTTGCGCGACGCAGTCCACGAGCCCTTCCGGGACGCCCGGGCTCAGCGCGTTGACCGGCGGGTTGTCGACGGTGATGACGCCGATGGTGCCGCGCTTTTCGAAATTGACGAGTTCGGACATTGAGGCCCCCTGAAAATTGGATTGTCGTTTGGCGGCATTCTATGGAGGTGTGCGCTCGTTGGCGAGCGGCGGCGCGGTGGCAAACCGTCGCGGCTTGCCGCCCGGCCGCGAAGATGAATAATCAACACAAACGCAACCACCGTTGGGAGACACGCCATGGGGCCGCTTGAAGGAGTGAAAATTGTCGAGATCGCCAGTATCGGGCCGGGACCGATGTGTGCGATGCTTCTGGCCGATATGGGCGCCACGGTGCTGCGCGTCGATCGGGCCAGCGCCGTCGGTGTCGAACCGCCGACACCGCACAAATTCGCGACCCTGCATCGCGGTCGTCAATCGATCGCGGTAGATCTCAAGAACCCCGATGGCGTCGAGACGGTGCTGCAGCTGGTTGAGGGCGCCGATGGGCTGATCGAAGGCTTCCGGCCGGGCGTGACAGAGCGGCTCGGCATCGGGCCGGAAGATTGTTTCGCGCGCAATCCGAAGCTGGTCTACGGCCGCATGACCGGCTGGGGGCAGGACGGGCCGATGGCAAATGCTGCGGCCCACGATATCAACTACATCGCGCTGACCGGTGCGCTGCACGCAATCGGCGCGCCGGACGCACCGGTACCGCCTTTGAATTTGGTCGCGGATTTCGGCGGCGGCGGGGTCTATCTCGCCTTCGGTGTGGTCAGCGCGCTGCTGGAGGCGATGAAGTCCGGCAAAGGTCAGGTGGTCGATGCGGCCATGGTCGATGGCGCTTCCTCGCTGATGGCCTCGTGCTACGGCGCCTATGCGGCGGGCAACCATCTAGACGAGCGGGGCGTGAACCGGCTCGACGGCGGCTGCCACCACTACAATGTCTACGAGACGAAGGACGGCAAGCATATCAGCGTTGGGTCGAACGAACCGCAATTCTACGCCATGCTAATCGAGGCGCTCGGCCTTGATATGGCCAATCTGCCGCCACAGGCGGACCGTGCGCACTGGCCGGAGATGAAGGAACGCATCGCCGCCATCTTCAAGACCAAGACGCGGTCCGAATGGTGCGACCAGATGGAAGGGACGGATATCTGTTTCGCCCCCGTGCTCAGCCTTGCAGAGGCGCCGGACCATCCGCACAACAAGGCGCGCGGCACCTTCGTAGAGGTGGACGGAATCGTACAGCCGGGACCGGCACCGCGGTTCAGCCGCACGCCAGGCGCGGTGCAGGGCCCGCCGCCGGAGCCCGGCCAACATACCGACGAGGCGCTTAGCGCCTGGGGTCTACCGGCGGACAGGATTGCCGAATTGCGCAAGAGCGGCGCTGTCGCCTAATTCCCAGTGCGCGTGCATATTCGTGCGCGTAAGGAATTTGGTTACGATTTGTAAACTATGCTGGCTGTGAGCCGCGATTTCGGTTGGCCCCTCGCCCTTTAATTGCGGTTGAGCGGCCGAGACAGGCTACGGCATACTGGTTGTGCCCTGCCGGGATTCGGTTCGTCGGACTAGTTTCGAGGATTGCCATGCTCAGATGGATTGTCACCGCCGTTGCTCTGATACTCACCGCGCCTATGGCTTTCGCCGACCTGGAATCGGGATTGAAGGCGTACCAGGGAGAGAATTATGAGGCAGCGCTGGGCGCCTTTAAGCCTTTAGCCGAGTCCGGTGATGCCGAAGCCCAGTATCGTATGGGTTTGCTGTATGACGGCGGCAAGGGCGTGGAAACGGATGCGCGAACCGCGCTCGACTGGTTCCGCAAGGCGGCGGAAGGCGGACATGCCGAAGCGAAGCGTGTCGTCGGCATTTACTACGAGGAGGGCAAAGTCGTCGGTCGGAACTATGCCCGTGCCGTCGAGTGGTACGATGCCGCGGCGAAGATGGGCAACGCCAAGGCCCAGCGCAATCTTGGCGGCCTCTATCAGGACGGGCTCGGTATCAAGGCAGACTTGAAGAAGGCGTTCGACCTCTACTCGCAGGCGGCCGAGGGCGGCAACCTGAAGGCAAAGCGCAATCTCGCCTACATGTATTACTTCGGTGCTGGGGTTCGCCGCGACTACGAAAAGGCGGCCGCGATGTTCAAGGAAACGTCGGAGGCCGGGCTCGGCAAGGCGGATTACGACCTCGGCCGGCTATATTACCGTGGGCAGGGGGTCGAGAAGGATGCCGCGAAGGCCGCCGCGCATTTCCGAAAAGCCGCGAAGAAGGGACATGGCGAGGCGCAGTTCTTTATGGGACGTCTTTATATGCTTGGGCAGGGCGTCGAAAAGGACCCGGCCAAGGCCTATTACTGGCTCACCCTGTCGATCGCGCAAGACACGGAAAAGGCTGCCAAACTGCGGCGCAAGGTAAGTGGCGACCTCGATTCGAAACAAATCGCTCAAGCGGAACAGGACGCGCAGGCGTTTCGCCCGAACTAACCGATGGCGGGCAAACCGCCGCCCGCGTCACTCTTGTTGCTGGATGAAATTCTCGGCGACGTATTCGACGAGCGCGGTCACCGATTTGTCGACGTCCATTGCCCCCGTATCGACGGTGAATTCGGGCGATGTCGGTGCTTCGTACGGGGCTGAGATGCCGGTGAATTCCGGAATCTCACCGCGCCGGGCCTTCTGATAGAGACCTTTCGGATCGCGCGATTCGCATAGCGACAGATCCGCATCGACATGAATTTCGTGGAAGCCATCACCCGCCGCCTCGCGCGCGCGATCGCGGTCCGCTTGATAGGGTGAGATGAAGGCAGCGATCACGATGAAACCGGCATTTGCGAACAGCGCGCCGACCTCGCCAATCCGCCGAATATTCTCTGTGCGGTCTTCCGGTGAAAATCCCAAATTGGAAGACAGACCGTGCCGGACATTGTCGCCGTCAAGGACGTACACGTTGTAGCCGATGTTGAACAGACGCCGTTCCAGCTCGATCGCCAAGGTCGATTGTCCTGACCCAGAGAGGCCGGTGAACCACCGCCCCCCGCCCCGGTGACCGCCGCGTTTCAGCCGCTCCTCCAAGGTGACGCGGCTTTCGA